>NZ_JBLVOM010000003.1:0-50097 GCF_053543775.1 Acinetobacter endophylla
CCAATCCATCATTGGCGCAACACTGATTCGTGGTTGAAGTTTATTTTCAATGGTGGTCAGATCAGTCATTCAAAATCACGCCTTAACGAAATGGAAGAAAGAAGAAGCAATTCATGCGATCACTCAGCTATTGGTTTTTGGCTTAAACTGGATCGGCTGACGTCGCAAAAAGAGGGCGTAATACTAGCATAAAATCAGAAAAACCACTCGGCGAACTTAAACCAAGCCAATAAATCCAGGGAATGAAACAAGAAATAAAATTGGAATTCCCAGTCAGGTTGGAATGGTATATTTTGATAGGAGAAAGATGAAGATAAAAATGCTAGAAATAAGGAGAATAATCATGTTGTTATTGGAGGAAATTTATAAAAGCCATAAAGCACAAAATTCGGCACATTTTAATCTAAGAATTCATCGGGGCTTAGGCTGGTTTAAAAAATCGCTAGACCTGGATCAGGATCTGGATTTTAAGTTTATCAGCCTGTGGATCAGCTTTCAGGCGATTTATGCAGATGATAGTGATCAGGTTCAAGATCAGAGCAAGCTGCAGCAGTTTCTGGAAACACTCTGCCAAAAGGATCTGGATCAGAAAATTAATCATATTCTCTGGGAAAAATATAACCAGCCGATCTGCTCACTCTTGGCCAATCCCTATGTGGAACAAAGCTTTTGGGATTATCGTCATCAAAAAATTAGTCTGGAAAGCTGTCAAGCTGATCTGGAAGCACAGAAACAGAATATAGAGAATGCTTTAAAAGAACGAAATTCTATCGAAATTTTAGCTGGAATATTTCAGCGTTTATCTACCTTGCACCATCAGATAATGCAGGGTGGCGCCACGTATCACAGCTCTCTGAATTATAAATCATTAGAGGAGAGCTGCCGGATCCTGGCAGCCTTATTGCCGGTTTTTATCTGTATTTTATTGGAAAATTCACAAACTCTTGATCTGAATAAGCCTTATTATCCGGCGGCGCAAGTCAGCTAAATATAGTCAAAATACTTATGCAGTTGTCCGGGCCTGATACCATTGATCCAGCAGGGCAAATAAGGTAGCGCACAAAGCTAGCCCAAGTCCTGCCATACAGGTCATGCTCCAGCCACCGTGATGCCAGGCATAAACCCCTAAGGCTGAACCACAGGCACCGCCAATAAAATACAAGGTCATATACAGTGAATTGACCCGTGATTTGGCATCCGGGCGCAGGCGGAAAATTACGTTCTGGTTACAGCTGTGCGTAATCGCGAGCCCAAGATTTATCAGCCCATAACCCAAAATATAACTCAGCAAAGACACTGCACCAAAATATAAAAACAGCCAGCTTCCCATCAGGATAGAACAGCCGATCCAGCTCAGCGTTTTGATATGGCCACGATCGGCCCATTTACCAATGAACTGCGTAGAAAGTGCGCCAAATACACCGACCAGCGTGACCAGTCCCACCATGACATCAGAAAGCTGAAAAGGTTCCTGCGTCAACAGCAGAGCGATGGTGGAGAACAACATACTCATGGCAGCAAAAGCACAGGCGCCAGTAAGTGAACGCAATACCAGACGTGGTTCCTGCTTGAGTAATATCCCCATAGATTTAAAAATTGCTGCATAGCTGATTCTCAGACGTGGCAGGCTCGGTAGTTTTCCTCTCAAATAAAAACTTAAGGCCAACATGCTTATGCCACTGAGGATATAAATCATTTTCCAGTGAAACAGGTCGGAAAGTAATCCGGCAATACTGGTCGAAAGTAGAATGCCAACCAGTAATCCGCTCATCAGGAAGCCCACCACTTCTCCAGTTTTTTCCGGTTTGACCGCCATGGTGGCCAAGGGAATCAGAATCTGTGCAGCTACGGAAAACAGTCCGGCAATGATAGTGCCGACCCAGAGCATTGGCAGATTCACTGCACTGGCACAAATAAATAAACCTGCTGCTGCACCCAGCATGAGGAAAGGGATCAGTTTGGTTTTATTCAGCATATCCCCTAAAGGCACAATAAAAAGCAGGCCCAGGGCATAAGAGATTTGAGCAAAAGTGACAGTAAGCGCCACTTGTGATTCAGGTACCTGATAATACTGCTGAATCGATGAAATCAGCGGCTGGCAATAATAGTTAGCGCCGGCACATAAGCCGCATGCAATCGCCATCAGCCATAATAAGGGCTTATTTTGACTAATATCGAGGGGCGTGTGCATAGGGCTAACCTTGTATTCAGACCGGAAGAATTGAAATGAGGAATAAGAATAATGTTCAAATTGAGGGCACTATAGGCCAGAAGTTCTCGCTTTAAAAGTAGAGAAATATTGCCAGCATTGAAAATTGTCAGCACTCAGGTAGCTTAAAGAAAGAAGTGCAATTTTAAATAGAAAATATGAGTAGATCTCTTGCGAAAGTAAAAAATTGTTTATACTAGCCTCATGAAATATGAAAATTTAACTCGATTTAATGATGGGGAATTTAAACGACTCGTTGGAGTTCCTCGTCCATTATTCTTAAAAATGGTATCGGTGTTACAACACGCTGAACTTGCCAAGAAAAAATCTGGAAGACCTCATTCGTTGTGTTTAGAGGATCAATTGTTGTTAACTTTAAATTACTTACGCTGTTATAGAACTCAAATTGAGTTATCCGCTGACTATAACCTAGCTGAAAGCAATGTGAATCGTACTATTCAAAAAGTTGAAAATGCTCTGATTCAATCACGGATTTTCGCATTGCCTAAAAGGAATCAAAAGTTTAGTGAGGGGGATTATGTGATCGTTGATGTCACTGAGTCACAGATTGAGCGTCCCAAAAAAACAAAGAAAATTCTATAGTGGTAAAAAGAAGAAACATACGCTAAAAACACAGGTCATTTTTAACCCAAGACTAAAGAAAATTGTAAGTATACAGGTCGAAAGTGGCAGAAAACATGATCTGACGATTGTGCGTAAGTATTTGAAGGAGATGATCATTTATCCTTGTATCATGGCAGATTTAGCCTATAAAGGATTTCATCAGATTAAGAGTAAGTTACTCATTCCAATCAAGAAACCTAAGAATTTATCATTACCCAAAATAGCAAAACAGATCAACCAAGAAATCAGTCGGCGTAGGATCACAATTGAACATATCAACGGCAAACTTAAATATTTTCGGATATTAACAGAACGCTATAGAAATAGACGGAAACGATTTGGTCTAAGAATGAATTTAATTGCTGGAATGGTGAACTGGACGCTCTTAAATTAACTTTCGCAAGAGATCTAGTGAATGTTTACAGAATTTTTTATCTTTTAATGATGGGGTTGCTTCATTAAAGCGCAGCTTGAGGTAAAAACAATAAAAAACGAGCACCAAGACCAAAAAAGTGGAATATTTACTCTATTTTATTGCGCAAATTTGGTGCGAAAATGGGATTTTCCATTTTAAATCAAGTTCAGTACATTAATATAATAAATAGTCATCCAGCTTTTTTTCTACCCTTTATCTGACTGTTTGAGACCTGAGTCTTATAAAATTTTAGCGATTACTTTTTGTCAGATCTATTAATTGTGTCTGATGAAGATCTGCTCAAAACAAATTCTATCATTTCATAAAATAAGATTTTAACATCTAAAACCAGTGCTCTTGCGTGAGTGCTAAATTTGTCAAAAAAGTCAAAACAAAAAAAACGGCGCAGCTAAAGGGCCGCTATCTATAGGGACTAGAGAAATTGAAAATCTACTTCTGAATCAAGAAATATAGCAATCATTGTCAGAATCATCAATGTAACAAAATAAATCAGAAATCTGCGCTTATTTACATCAGCAAAATCTGGATATTTCATTCAGCGGAATGAATATCGTTTATAAAAGCATCGAATATGAATAGCCGTTGAATTAAATGAATGTGTTATCACAGCATCATTTTTATGAATCATCAGTTCAAAATATAGGTATTTATTAAATAAATAGTAGGTGGTAATTTCAAACAGTTTGATTAGAATCCAAAAATTCAACAAGAACACATCCTGAGGGGAAGCATCGTTTACACGATGTTTACTTAAGAAAAATTAGCTTGAGGAACGCTCATGCAGATCGGAATTCCAGCCGAAACTGTTGTCGGTGAAAATCGCGTCGCTGCGACGCCAGAGACAGTAAAGAAATTGATCAGCGCAGGACATAGCGTGATTATCGAACGTGGTGCAGGTGTTAAAGCTGCCTATATCGATAGTGCCTATGAACAAGTTGGTGCCAAAATTACGGATGATGCCTATACCGGCAGTCAGTTGATTTTAAAAGTTCGTGCACCGAAAGGTGAGGAAATTCAAAAACTCAACCCGAACACCACTATCGTGGCAATGTTTGATCCTTACCGTAATACTGAGCTTGACCAATTCGCGGCACAAAACGTGTCTGCATTTGCATTGGAACTTTTGCCACGAACCTTGTCTCGTGCGCAGAACATGGATGTCTTGTCTTCTCAAGCCAACCTTGCAGGTTACAAGTCGGTGCTTTTGGCTGCGGCTGAATACCAGCGCATGTTCCCGATGCTGATGACTGCTGCGGGTACGGTTAAACCGGCTCGTGTGGTGATCATGGGTGTCGGCGTAGCGGGTCTGCAAGCGATTGCCACTGCAAAACGTTTAGGTGCCATCGTTGAAGCCACAGACTTGCGTCCAACTGCCAAAGATCAGGTTGAATCTCTGGGCGGTAAATGGTTAGACGTACCGATGTCTGCTGAAGAGCAGCAAAAAGCTGCAGATGCTGCCAAAAATGGTTATGGCTGGATGCCGGGTGAAGAATACATCCGCGATCAGGCTGCAATTGTTGATAAAGCGGTATCAAATGCTGACATCGTGATTACCACAGCGCTTTTACCGGGCCGTGATGCACCGCGTTTAATCCGTGCTGGAACAGTTGCGAAAATGAAACCGGGTTCAGTGATTCTGGACATGGCAGTAGAATCTGGCGGCAACGTCGAAGGTTCAAAATGTGGCGAAACAGTCCATACCGACAACGGCGTCAAAATTCTCGGCATTCCAAATATTCCGTCGACTGTATCAACTGAAGCCTCTGCTTTATACGCTCGTAACGTATTTAACTTCGTTGAAACACTATTTGATGCAGATAAGAATTTTGTCCTGAATCAAGAAGAAGAAATTCAAAAAGCCCTACTCGTCACTCATGGCGGCCAAGTGCTGCTGAAACGTGGTTAAGGAGAAGACTGATGGTTGAAACAATTACGATTTTTGTCCTTGCCATTTTCGTAGGTTACTACGTGGTGTGGGGTGTAACACCAGCATTGCATACGCCGTTGATGGCGGTCACCAATGCCTTGTCATCGATCATTATTGTCGGTGCAATGATTCAGACCGTTGGCCTGCCGGTGATCGGCGTTGAAGGTAGCGTGGATTTCCAGACCATTAACGTGGTGAGCGTACTTGGCGCGATTGCAGTATTTCTGGCCAGTATTAATATTTTCGGTGGCTTTGCAGTGACTGCACGTATGCTGGAAATGTTTAAACCTAAGCAAAAGAAAAAAGAGGGTTAATCCATGGAAATGATTCGAGAATATGCGGATTGGTTCTACCTGATTGGTGCCGTTCTTTTTATCCTGACGCTACGTGGTTTATCAGGTCCTAAAACTGCGATTGCCGGTAACCGTTACGGGATGATCGCGATGGCGATTGCGGTATTAACTACTTTCTTCGTTGCAGATAATCCTGTGGTCTGGATGATCATTGGTGCAATGGTACTGGGTGCAATCGTGGGGATTGCCCGTGCACGTACAGTTCCAATGACGCAGATGCCTGAAACTGTGGCGCTAATGCACTCATTGGTGGGTCTGGCTGCGGTCCTGATTGCTGTCGCTGCCATTATTCACAACAACAAATTGATTGAACTAGGTCCAGACCTGTTGGCTGCCAATGGTGTCAATTTCCATGAAATGAGCCGTGTTCATTTATTTGAACTGTTTGTGGGCTGTTTCGTGGGTGCGATTACCTTTACAGCATCAGTCTTTGCTTACGGTAAACTGGCTGCAAAGAAATGGGCAAAAACCATTTCAGGTGCATGGGTGAAACCGGTTCAGGCGATCATCTTTATTGCTATGTTAGGTTTTGGTGTTCACTTCTTCCTGACTGGCAATATGACCTCTTTCTGGGCGATGACAGGTCTTGCACTGGCATTTGGCTGGGTATGGATTGCACCAGTCGGTGGTGGTGATATGCCAGTGGTGGTATCGCTACTCAACTCATTCTCGGGTTGGGCAGCAGCTGGTATTGGTTTTACCCTAGAAAACAACATGCTGATTGTTGCAGGTTCACTGGTGGGTTCTTCAGGTGCGATTCTTTCTTACATCATGTGTAAAGCGATGAACCGTTCCATCATCAACGTTTTGTTTGGTGGTGCGATGGGCGGTGCAGCTGCGCCGATAGCAGGAGCAGGTGAACAGGTTCAACGTAATCACCGTTCAGGTTCGGCAGATGACGCAGGCTTCCTGATGTCAAATGCAGACAGCGTAGTGATTGTACCGGGTTATGGTATGGCGCAAGGCCGTGCCCAAAATGCGGTAAAAGAATTGGCTAACTTGCTGAAAGAGCAGGGTGTAACGGTTCGTTTTGCGATTCACCCTGTAGCAGGTCGTATGCCGGGTCATATGAACGTACTCCTTGCTGAAGCGGACGTACCGTATGAAGATATCCTGGAAATGGACGAGATCAACTCGGACTTCCCGGCAACAGATGTGGTGCTAGTCATTGGTGCGAACGACGTTGTGAACCCTGCGGCGAAAGATGATCCAACATCGCCAATTTATGGTATGCCAATTCTGGAAGCCCATAAGGCACGTACGATTATGGTGATCAAGCGTTCTATGGCAACCGGTTATGCGGGTCTGGACAATGACTTGTTCTATAATGACAAGACCATGATGATCTTTGGTGATGCCAAGAAAGTGGTGGAAGATATGACTAAAGCCATTAATGGTACGGGTCACTAATCATCTAAATCATTAGAATCCTCCTAAGTCCCCCTTTTAATAAAGGGGGATTTTTTATTTTATATCTTGGGAAAAGGATGATTGAGTGGTCATCGAACGTCTATGTTGATGATGAATTGATCCTAAAATACCAATCAAATCGGTGCATAAGACAAGATGGAAATTAAAAAATAGCGAACAGATTGAGTTGTATTAATGCTTATAAAGTTAGATGAACAGGCAATAAAAAAGCGACCTACACAGGTCGCTTTTTTGAATATTCGGTTTTTACGCTACAGAGTCAGTATCTGTAGGATTGCGCCATAAGCTTTCTAGGTCATAGAATTTACGCGCTGTTGGAAGCATACAATGAACCACCACATAACCAAGGTCGATGAGGATCCATTCAGCATCACGTTCGCCTTCAATACCAAGAGGGCGGAAGCCAGCTTTACGTGCTTCTTCAGCAACGTTATTGGCCAATGATTTGATGTGACGTGTCGATGTACCGCTTGCAATGACCATAGCATCAGCAACATTACTGATACCGCTGACATCAAGCTCAACAATTTCTTTTGCTTTTACATCTTCAAGTGCAGCATGTACGACTTTTAAGCAGTCCTGTACAGCTTGAGAATTTGAATTCATAGTAAGATCGTGAGAATTAGAAGCGCTGGGCGATGGTTCTAAATTCATGGGGAGTGTAATTTCCTAACAATTATGCATGGTCTAATATAGCGGTTTTAGTCCTGAATTTCAAATGAAGCCGCAGTCCACTCAGTCATGCTCCGGAAAGAACTCAGCTTTCCAGTCAAAGGAATCGTTGGAATGTCCGCTAGGTTTATACTCGGCAGCGACATAACCTTGATATTGACTATGTTTTAACCACTGAAATATATCATGATATTGAATTGAACCCGTATTGGGTTGATGCCGTCCCGGACAATCCGCAAATTGGATATGACCAATCGAGGCAATATTTTCTTGCAAAGTTTCTAAGACATCTTCGCCCATCATTGCCATGTGGTAACAGTCGTACTGCATTTTTAAGGCCGGATGATGTACCGCTTCCAGCATTTCCTGGGCTTGGGCAACATTTTGAATCAAAAAACGTGGCATATCGGTGCCATTGATCATTTCGAAGACCGGTTCAATTTGATGCTCAAGCAGCATTGAACAGGCCATTTTTAGGTTACTCGCCAGCGTATTCAGGCAGGGTAAAAGATCACAATCCCTAGGCTGTTTTCCTGCCAGAATGTTCACCCGAGGTACATTCAATGCGGTAGCATACTGGATGGCCTGCTCAACCGCATGACGAAACTCGATTTCCTGTCCTGGAATGCCAGCCAGACCATGACCACCCTGCATTAAATCACCTGCCGGCACATTAATCAGGCACAAGTTTAGCTGATGGGTGCTGAGCTGGTTTTGAATCTGGCCAATCGTAAGTTCATAAGGAAACTGGATTTCCACATGATTAAAGCCCTGTGCACGAGCCAGCGCGAAACGTTCGATCAGCGGCACTTCGGTAAAAATCATCGACAGGTTGACAGCAAGTTTAATCATGTCTTTCTCTTCAATATTCAGGGCTGTATAAATCAAGCGTTATGAGTGTTTCAGCTGCTGGATTACAGTGGCCAGATCTGCTTCGGCAAAGCCTTGAGCTTGATGAGCATGTAACTGCGTTAAAGCTTGAGTTGCGACCGGAACATCCAGATCAAAGCTTTGGGCCAGTTGCACGGCATTATTCAAATCTTTGGACAAGGTCTGTACTTTCCATTGCACCGGTTCAAAAGTTTGCGTGGCCATACGCGGTGCCAGAATCTGAAAAGGCTTGGAGTCGGCAAAACCACCTGCCAGCGCTGGTGCCAGTAAACGTGCATCCACTCCAGCAAGGCCAGCCAGAGCTACGGCTTCTGCAATCAGGGTACTATTGGCCGCAACAATCAGCTGATTACAGATTTTAGTCGCCTGACCGGTGCCGGTATCACCCATGCGGGTCACGCGCTGTGAAAGTACCGCATAGATCGGATCAAGATGTTCAATCGTTGCGGCATCACCACCGGCAAAAATCACCAGACTGCCTTGTTCGGCTCCAACTGTACCGCCTGAAACCGGAGAATCAATCCAGGTCACTTTCTTGGCCTGTGCTTGCGCGGCAAGTGTTTGAGTTTGTTGTACCGAAAGACTGGAAAAATCCACAATCACTTGCTCCGCAACCAAATACGGTTCGATCTGAGCAAAGATCGATTGCACTGCATGATCATCTGCCAGGCAGGTCAGAATCACCGGATAGTCGGCAATCTGGTCTAAAGATAGCGCAGTTGCCCCTAGATCCAGCAAGGGCTCACAGGCTGCTGGTGTGCGGTTCCAGACCGCCACCTGAAAACCTGCCTGAAGCAGACGCATAGCCATGCGAGTGCCCATCAGCCCCATCCCTAAAAAGGCAATTTTAGTATCGCGATTCAACAGCATACTTTGTTTTATTCCTTTCCTAGATTCAGACTGGGTTTATTTGTATTGGCGCGGTACAAACTGAACCTCTGGGTTTTTGTCCTTTTTACGGGCCAATTGACTGTTTTTACCCAGTAATAATTTCAGCTGCCATATTTTTTCCATACGCAAGGATTTATTTGGACGATGCTGCATGGCATCCAGTACAAATTTAGAGGCCATCAGCGCATCTGGAGAACGTTGCAGCATTTCTTCAGCCAAGGCTTGTGCTCTTCCTAGTGGCTGTTCATCGACATGGGTGATCAGACCGATTTCTTTGGCATATTCGCCCTCAAAAATCCGGGCAGTTAAGGTCAGCTCTTTGGCCAGATCAATACCAATCAGGCCTTTCAGGGAGCGGCTGAGTCCCATGTCTGGCACCAGTCCCCAACGTGTTTCCATGATCGACATTTTGGTGTCAGGATGGGCAATGCGGATATCTGCGGCCAGAGCAAGCTGCATCCCGGCACCAAAACAGAAGCCCTCCATTGCGGCAATCACCGGAACTGGTAATTCTTGCCAGACCAGAAATGCTTTTTGAAATAAGCTTTGACCAGGACGAATCAGTTCCCATGCGGCATAAGCACGATTTTTAGGATTATTTAAATCTGCCAGATCAATACCGGCACTAAAGACCTGGGCCTCGCCAGTTAAAATCACACAACGGATGCTTTTATCTTTTTTGATTTTCTGTGCAGTCGCGACCAGTTCGCGCAGCAGGGCAAAGCTCATGGCATTGCGTTTATCCGGACGATTCAGTGTAACAGTGGCAATGCCGTTATTTTTTTCCAAGCGCACGAGTGACATGGCATTCTTCCTTACTTTTCCTGGCTTGAGCATAGCATGCAGCCTTTAGGCTTGCATGACAGCTCAGTCACACTTCTTCAATCATAGATTGAGGAATGTTTTTAATTTAAATGCTGCTTGAGAATCTGCTGAGCAGCCTGTTCAACCTGTTCAACCGCGGCTTTGAGTTCATCAAAATATTTCAGCACGTCCTGAACAAAGTTTTCATCCGCCTTGCGGCGTTCTTTGCGCAGGGTTGAAACGAACTGTTCAAAGCCACCGGTGACTTTCTGCAAAGTCGGTGCACCGACATAGCGGGTCGCGCCATATAAACGATGCAGCACATGTTCCAGTTGTGGAAAATCTTCCAGTTCAATCAGTTGCTGCATTTCATCGAGTTCATCTGCAAAGCTGTCCACCAGCATGCGTAACAGGTCTACCGCCAGATCTTCTTTATTGGCTGCCAGTTGCAGGCTTTGCTGCCAGTCCAGAATATTTGGATCCAGTGCATCAATCACATTGGCGCGTTCCAGTACCGGAATCCGTTTAAAATGCTCGGTAGTCCAGTGCGTCAAAATTTGGATAATCTGCTCGATCTGGATCGGCTTGGTGACATAATCATCCATGCCGTTTTGCAGCAGTTTATGTTTTTCATCAGAAAGCGCATGTGCCGTCAGGGCAATAATCGGCAGTCGATTATGATTTTCAAAGGTCGATTCTAGCGAGCGAATGGCACGGGTGGTATCGATTCCGGACATGACTGGCATCTGAATGTCCATAAAGACCAGATCAAATGCCGGCTGTTCCTGTTCATAACGGCGCTGAATAATATCGATCGCTTCCTGCCCGCTGAGGGCTTTGGTTGTGGTGACATTGAGTTCGCCCAGTAAGGCTTCCAGAACAATCAGGTTCGGCAAATGATCATCCACGGCCAGAATATGCAGGCCTTGACCATTAAATTCTTCATGCTGTTCCTGATCGAAGACCGGCTGATTGCCGAGTAATTGAATCAGCGCGCTGCGGCTGAGTGGCTGATGCAGGGCACGGGCACGATGGTCGTTGAGCATGCTTGGATCCAGCTGCATCTGATAACCATAGACAGCCAGATGACCCTGATAACGTGAACGGATTTCGCGTAACAAGACCTCACTGTCACCACTATGATCGACGATCAGCCAGGTATTTTCGCTATTCTGTAAATGATTCAGACGGCTAAACAGATCCAGAATCGATGCACATTCAATGTGTTTGACCTGATAATTTTCCAGATAATGCCGCAGTACATTCGCAGTTGCCGGATGTGCAAGATAAGACACCACGGTCAATTCGCTAAAATCAGGATGCTCAATCACGGTATCTTCATCGACCAGGAACTGGGCAGTGAACCAGAAGGTCGAGCCTTTTTCGGTTGGGGCACGTTCCTGATTGTCTTCAAAGCCAATCTGGCCATGCATCAGGCTGACCAGCTGTTTGGAAATTGCCAGACCAAGACCGGTACCGCCAAACTGACGGGTTACCGAGGTATCACCCTGCGAGAAGGACTCAAACAGCTTTTTACGGTCGGTACCACTCAGGCCAATACCGCTGTCCTGCACACTAAAATGCAGGACACACTGATCCATCCCATCGTGTTCCATGCGTGCCCGGACAATGATTTCTCCATCCGGAGTGAACTTGATCGCATTGGAAATCAGGTTGGTCAGAATCTGTTTAAAACGTAATGCATCACCAATGATGTGTTTTGGCACACCGTCTGCATAATAGAAGGCCATATCAATATGTTTTTGTGCTGCCAATGGCGAGAGCATGTCCATCACATCAAAAATCGCTTCTTCCAGATCGAAAGGTGCAGTTTCTAATTCCAGTTTGCCGGCATCAATCTTGGAAAAATCCAGGACATCATTAATCAGTGCCAGCAAATGCGCCGAAGACTTACGAATGGTCTGCAAATACAGGCTCTGCTCGTTGCTGAGATTGCCCTGACGCAATAACAGATGAATAAAACCATCAATACTGTTCAGCGGGGTACGCAGTTCATGGGAAATATTGGCCAGAAACACCGACTTGGCCTGGTTGGCCGAGATCGCCTGGTCGCGTGCCTGACGATAGGTAATATTCTGGACTTCTAAAGTGTCGAGGGTGCGGCGTAAATCGTCTTCGGTCTGTTCGGTATGTTCACGCAGTTCCAGAAAGCTGAAATGCAAACGTTTCACCACATTGGCGATATCACGTTGCAATAAACGCAGCTCGCCGGTGCTGTTAATCACCATATGCTGGCCGAGGGTATCGGCATTCAGGCGTTGCAATTGCATGCGAATCTCATACATTGGGGCGATCCAGCGCCGTGAGTAGAAATTCAAGCAAAGTAATAACAATAATAAGGTCAGTAATCCGGTCGCAATCAGTACGATCAGTACCCGGTAACGGGCAATTGCTAGCGGCTGGTTATCCAGTTCGATCGCCAGCCAGCCGGTAGAAAAAGTGTTTTCATTCACTTTAATGGCATAGATATGATTATCTTGATGCAGAATCGGACCAACAAAATTGCCGCTTTTCTCAAATTCTGGCCAAGGCGCCTGTTCCTGAAAACCAATGCCCAAACGGCTCTTGCCATTTTCATCCAGAACTGCTGCCCGAACCAGATGCTTTTCATTCAGCATGTTCTGCATGGCGTTGTGAGCCTGGTCATATTGCCATGGATACAGATTCAAGATATCCAGTGCATATTCTGAGGTGCCTTGAAAACGGGTGAGAATCGCAATGGCCATCTGCTTCTGCTGGGCACGTGCGGCATTCGAGGTCTCAGTCAACACCAGCATGGCACCGACACAGGCCAAAATGGTAATCGGCACAAAAATCAGCGCAATCAGCTGTCCATAGGCATGATTTAAGTGTAGGCGTTTAAACAGCTTTTTGTTGATCGTTGACATGATTTAAGCAGTATTTTCTTTATGCCTGGCATATTAGCATGCTTTAAATCGACAGTTAAAATTTAAGCATAATTTTTATAAAGCTTCGGATTAGCAGTTAAAAATACAAGAGATTTCAGTTAATTTTGCTCAGGTACAGCAAGACTAAGACGCACGAAATTTCAATCTGTAAAAGTGCCAGACTGAAATAGTATTTTCATCTTCATTAGCGAGCTGCTTCACCTGGCTAAATTATCGGGAAATGTAGTTTATGGCTTGATAGTGTGTGAGTTTTAGTGAGTTTTCTGAAAAAGCCTTGCTAAATGGGTGCAGGGAAAAGCATTTTTTCATACAATAGCCGCACCTCGATATAGGTGCAAATAATGAGTAATACCATCCCTGATTTTCAAGCAGATGAATTTTTGTTAGACCATTATGTAGGCAAAACGCCGCTGGTGCGTTTACAGCGTCTGGCAAGTCACACTCAAGCTACAGTACTCGCGAAACTCGAAGGCAATAACCCAGCAGGTTCGGTCAAAGACCGTCCGGCCTATAATATGATCATGCAGGCCGAGAAGCGTGGGCAGATCAAACCGGGTGACACCCTGATTGAGGCAACGAGCGGAAATACGGGGATTGCATTGGCGATGGTCGCAGCAATGCGTGGCTATAAAATGAAGCTGATCATGCCGAATAATATGAGTCAGGAACGTAAGGACGCGATGCGTGCGTATGGTGCCGAGCTAATTGAAGTAACCAAAGAGCAGGGCATGGAAGGTGCACGTGATCTTGCTGCTCAAATGCAGAATGATGGTGTGGGTCTGGTGCTGAATCAGTTCGGAAATCCGGACAATGTCGAAGCGCATTACCTGACCACGGGTCCAGAAATCTGGCAACAAACCGATGGCAAAATCACTCATTTTGTCAGCTCAATGGGTACCACCGGCACCATTATGGGTGTGTCGAAATACCTGAAAGAAATGAATCCTGATATTCAGATCGTCGGTTTACAGCCATCTGATGGTTCAAGCATTGCCGGAATCCGTCGCTGGCCAGAAGAATATCTGCCAACCATTTTCGACCGCAGCCGAGTCGATCGCATTATTGATATTCCACAAATCGAAGCTGAAAAAACCATGCGTAAGCTGGCACAGAAAGAAGGCATTAGTGCCGGAACCTCTTCTGGTGGGGCAGTGTGGGCCTCGATTAAACTGGCGGAAGAACATCCGGATGCAGTGATTGTGTGTATTATCTGTGACCGTGGTGACCGTTACTTGTCTACAGGGTTATTCTCTGTACAAGATCCTGAATAATTATTTGAGCACTGTTTTATGCGCCTGCCTGTTTTAACTTTCGATATTGAAACCCAAACCGATCTCAAATCAGGCGCGCATCTGTTTGGTCTGGACCTGCCCGAAGCAGATCTGGATCAGGCCTTGACCAAATTACGCCGTCAGGATTCAGGCTCTGATTTTCAGCGTTTACCGCTGCATGAAATTGTCTGTATTTCCGGTTTATGGATGGATGAACAGGGTATGAAGCTGTTTTCCTTTAGTCGAGAACAGCATTCTGAAGCAGAAATTTTGAAAAAATTCTTGTCCATTTTTGACAAGCGACATCCGACTCTAGTGAGTTGGAATGGCTCACAGTTTGATTTACCAGTAATTTTATACCGCGCCATGTATCATGGACTCTCTGCACCGAGTCTGTTCGATCAGGGCGAAATTGATACGCAAAAGCGTTATAATAACTACCAGAATCGTTACCATCATCGTCATGTTGACCTGATGGATGTGATGGCCATGTTTCATGCCCGTCATTTCCAGAAGCTGGATGATGTTGCACATTTGCTGGGTTATCCAGGCAAGCGCGGTGACGGAGCCTATCGGGTTCCGGAATATGTCCGCAATCAGCAATGGACCGAACTGACGTCTTATTGTGAAGGTGATGTCCTGAATACCTGGCTGGTGTATATCCGCTGGTTGCTGTTAAAAGGCCAGCTGTTGCTGCCGGATTATCAGCATCTGCTGCAAAGCACGATTCAATATTTGCAGACTCAACCGCAACATGCGGACTTTTTATCAGTCTGGCGTGAAACTTCACAACGAACTGAATTTACCCAATTTGATTTTCCCATCTCCACACCCTAGGTTTTCATGAAACATCGAGCACAAGCACGTCCTATCCAGCAACCCGAGTATATTTTTCAGGTTGAGTCACTATCGCATGAGGGACGTGGCATCGCTCATTATGGTTCACATCCGGATCATCCGCAGCATAAACATGGCAAGAAAGTCTTTATCCGTTATGCCTTGCCGGGTGAAACCGTGCGTGCCCGCATTACCCGAGAAGTTAAGAAGCTAGAAGAAGCCGACAGTCTTGAATTGTTGAGCGACGCTTCCGAGATTCGCGTGAAGCCGGTGTGTCCGCATTTTGGGATCTGTGGTGGCTGTAATATGCAGCATATCGCTGCGGATGCGCAGATTGAACTGAAACAGAATGTGCTGAAATCGCATCTACAGCATTTTGCTGGAATCCAGCCTGATCAATGGCTACCGCCTTTACGTTCACAACGTGAAGATTATCGCCGTAAAGCCCGGATTGGGGTGCGTTATCTACCTTCCAAGGATCAGCTGGTGGTGGGTTTTCGTGAGAATCAGTCCAACAAACTGACACCGATTGATCGCTGTATGATCTTGGATCGCGAGTTTGGCTCGGTTACACGTCTTAAACAATTGCTGCAAGGTCTGAATGGTAAGGCCGACATCGGTCATATAGAATTGGCCATGGGGGATCAGGACATTGCGCTGCTGGTGCGTGAAACTGCAAAATTATCTGCCGATGATGTCAACCAATTGCGCGAATTTACGTTACAGAAAGGCTGGCAACTGTATCTGCAGCCTGCCGGCAAAGAAACGCTCTCGCGGATAGATGATCCAGAAGCATCTGCACGCTTACACTATGGTCTTGATGACTTTGATGTGAAATTCGGCTTTAATCCTCTGGACTTTACTCAGGTAAATTCAAGCATCAATCCGCAAATGGTACGATTGGCATGTGATTTGCTTCAGCTACAACAGGGTGAACGGGTTCTGGATCTGTTTTGTGGATTAGGAAACTTTTCTTTGCCGCTGGCGCGCTGTGTTGGTGCGTCGGGTCAGGTGATTGCGGTCGAGGGAAGTGATGAAATGGTTCGACGTGGTGCGGAAAATGCCAAAAACAATGGTATTGCACAAATATCGTTCTATTCACAAGATTTAACCAAAGATTTCTCGCACCACACTTGGGCAAATCAAGGTTTTGATGCATTATTAATCGACCCGCCACGTGCCGGGGCAGAAGAAGTCATGCATTATATCCCTCAGTTTGGAGCTAAAAGAATCGTTTATGTGTCATGTAATCCTGCGACACTCGCCAGAGATGCAGGACTCTTGGTACAACAGGGCTATCGTCTCACCCAAGCGGGCGTGATGGATATGTTTACACATACTGGACATGTTGAATCAATCGCATTGTTCGAAAAAGAAAATCAAATAAACGATTAAAGAAATGATGTTTTTAAAAGTAGGAGACGGGTATGGTCACAGTACGTGAGCAACTCCCTGGGCGACTCAATGAGTTGTCACAGGAGACGACTGTAGAACATGCCGAACAAGCACACCAGGATCTGACTGAATGGTTGGATCGGGTTCGTGGCATATTAGATGGCGCACCTTTAACGCAGCTCGAAGAAGTCGCCCACTTAACATTAGAAAGAGAGCTGCAAAGTACGGTTCAGCACCGCTCCAATACCTTTTATACCGGTATTGAGATGGCGGATATTCTGGCGCATCTGCACGTCGATGAAGATACTTTGTCCGCAGCCATGTTGTATCGTGCTGTTCGTGAAGGCGTCATGCCACTCAGTGAAGTATTGGAACAGTTCGGCGAACAGGTGCATAGCCTGGTCAAAGGTACGCTTGCCATGGGTAAGCTGTCTGAGCTGATCGAAAAAAATAAACGCCTGGAAGATCATTTCAATAATAACCAGCGTGAACATCTGTCTGGCATTTACAAAATGCTGATCTCGGTCACCGAAGATGTACGTGTTGTTCTGGTCAAGCTGGCCGAACGTACCTATGCCTTGCGTGAACTGGCCAATTCCTCACGTGAGCGTCAGGAACGGGTGGCCCGAGAAATTCTGACCATTTACTCGCCACTGGCACACCGTTTAGGTATTGCCCAGTTAAAGTGGGAGCTGGAAGATCTGGCTTTCCGTTATCTTGCGCCGGAACGTTATAAAGAAATTGCGTCCTTACTGAATGAAAAGCGTCTCGAGCGTGAACAGTATATTCAGTTTGTGATTGATAAATTACGCAATGAATTGGCCGAGCATGGCATCGAAGCTGAAATTAATGGCCGGGTGAAACACATTTATTCGATTTATCGAAAAATGAAAAGCAAGAACCTGAGCTTTGACCAGCTCTATGATATTCGTGCTTTACGGGTACTGGTGAAAAGTGTACCGGAGTGTTATCACACTTTAGGTATTGTGCATCAGATCTGGCGCCATATTCCGCATCAGTTTGATGACTATATTACCAATCCGAAAGCCAATGGTTATCGTTCTTTACATACTGCGGTGATTGCCGAGAACAAGTCACTTGAAGTGCAAATTCGTACCCATAGCATGCATGAAGAAGCAGAGCTGGGAGTATGTTCACACTTTAATTATAAAGAAGGCGCAAAAACCACAGATCGCTCCTTTAACCATCGTCTGCATTCCCTACGTGCGGTACTTGAGCATTATCAAGAGCGCAATGAAAGCAGTGCACATAAAGAATCTGAAGATGAAATAGAGAATTTTGAGCATATTCAAGATTTTGAAGGCTTTGAAAAGATCTATGTGTTTAGCCGTGATGGCGATATCAAAGAGCTACCACGTGATTCGACCGTGCTCGACTTTGCTTATCATGTGCATACCGAAGTCGGGAACAAGTGCTATGCCGCACGGGTAAATCAGCGCTATGTGCCGCTGACCTACACCCTGAAAACCGGTGAACAGGTTGAGATTCTGACCAAAAAAGACCGGGAACCTAATCGGGACTGGTTGGTTAATTCGCTAGGTTATATCAAGACTGCCCGTGCGCGGGACAAGCTGCGTCACTGGTTCCGTCAGCAGGATCGTAGCAAGAACCTGGAAGTTGGCCGTGAAGTACTGAACAAAGAATTGTCACGTCTGGCAATTCACCCGAAATCGATTGATCTGAGTGATTATTGCAACCACTTCAATGTCAAAACCGGTGATGACATTCTGGTGAATCTGGTCAATGGTGATATCAGCCTGCATGCCCTGATTAATCAGGTGAACCGTCACATGCATCTGGATCAGGACGAACCTGAACTGGTGCTGAAACCTGCCTTGAATCCGCGTGCCAGTCATACACTGTCAGCGCACGGGATTCTGATCGACGGTCTGGATAACGTGGAACTGCATGTCGCGCAATGTTGCCAACCGGTGCATGGTGAGTCGATCGCTGGCTATATCACTCTGAATCGTGGAGTGAGCATTCATAAGGTCGCTTGTCCGGACTATGTTCGCATGATCACTCAAGAGCCTGAACGTGCTGTAGAAGCTGATTGGGAAATGCAGCCGACTCGCGGTCAGAGCGTACAGATTGTAGTGGAAGCTTATGATCGACGCGGCTTGCTGAAGGATCTGACTCAAGTCATTTTCTCGGATCAGATCAATATCCGTCAGGTGAATACCATTTCGGAAGCGGACGGGATTGCCAATATGAAGCTGCTGATTGAAGTCAAAGGTCTGGCACAACTTTCCAAACTGCTGGCCCGTCTTGAGCAGCAACCGGGAATTATCAGTGCACGCCGTCTGGTACAGGGCACTTAATTCCCGTTATGTAAGTTTAAAAAGCCTGCAATTTAATTGTGGGCTTTTTTATTGTAAGGTATTTGAATCACATGCATAAAAAATAGACCAGAAACCCAAGATGAGTGCGACCGAAATATTTGAACGTAGACGGAATAATCTGGCCAAGGTGATTGATCTGCTGATCGAGACCCAGCAATTTAAAACCGGCAAAGAGATCTGTGAACATTTTGGCTTATCTGCTTCATATATTGCGCAATTGCTGAATAGCAAACGCCAGATCGGGGAGAAGGCAGCAAGGGAACTGGAACAACAACTGGGTCTGGATACTCTTATTTTAGATCAGTCGGCTGAGCCAAAAGTTGAATTAGCTCCAATTCCAGAGCAAGGCGTATTATTTCAGATGCAGGTGGTGCAACAGCAGGCATTTGCACTTATTCCTATAGATTCTGCATTTTCATTCAATCAGGATATTTTTCATCTGCAAGCACAGCATTATGCAATTCAGGTAGCAGGGCCGTATTATTTTCCCAGCTTAAAACCGGGCTGGTGGCTGATCTGTGACAAACAGGCCGAGTTATCCACTGCAGGCATACTCTGTGTGTATCTGGTTAATGGCCTGCAGCTCATTTTGCAGTTGGTGAGCGAAGCTCAAGATCATTATGAATTCCAAAGCCTGGATGAACATCGACAGGTGATTTTCCAAAAAACTGATATTGAGAAAATCCATCCAGTCATTGCGATTATTCCCACTGCCATATATTCAAACGGCAGAAATAATTCAGCCCATCATAAGACGGGCTGAACGATGAACATGAAACAGAACAGATTATGGAATCTGGTTCTCGTCTTCAAATTCTGGCTTCACCTGAACAATAAAGTCCTGACGGTTCAGACCACGCCACAAGGCAAAGGCTGTACCGATATAGATGGACGAATAGGTCCCGACAAAGACACCAACAAACATCGCGATCGAGAACCATTTCAGACCATCGCCGCCCATCAGCATCATGGCAAGCACCACCAGCAATAAGGTCATAGAGGTATGAATGGTACGACGCAGCGTTTCAGTCAGGGCAATGTTAATGATTTCGACCGGTTCTGCACCACGAATCTTACGGAAGTTCTCACGGATACGGTCAGAGACCACGATATTATCGTTCAGTGAGAAACCGATGATTGCAAGGAGTGCTGCAAGTACAGTGAGGTCAAATGGCCACTGCATCATCGCAAAAATCCCGAGGGTGACGATAATGTCATGGAATAGTGACAACACGGCACCCATGGCCAGCTTGAACTCAAAGCGGATAGTGACATAGACCAGCATCAGCAGGAGTGCCAATGCCACAGCACCACCAGAACGGACATAGAGCTCGTTACCGATCTGTCCACCGACGACATCGACCTTGGGTACTTCTGCCGCATTATTTGGCAGTTGAACCGCTGCTGTAACAGCCTTGGTCAAGTCTTCAGCTTCGATATCTTCCTGAACCGGCATACGCACCATCAGATCACGTTCAGAACCTAAAGTCTGAACCACAGCATCATTAAAGCCTGCCTGGTTCAATGCCTTGGAGACATCTTCAGGTTTGACCGGATTGGTATAGTTCAGCTCGGCTGCCACACCACCGGTAAAGTCCAAACCGAGGTTCAGGCCTTTAGTAGCAATAAAGAAGATACTCGCAACGGTTAAGAGAATTGAAAACAATGCCGCAGGCATCGCAATCTTCATAAACGGAATAATGCGTTCGTCTTCCGGGCGACCGTACTGTTTTTGATTCAGTTGAGTATTTTCAGTCATCAGTGATCTCCTTAAATGCTCAACTTTTTCAAGTTACGTTTTTTGCCATAAATGAGCTGTACCACGGCACGCGTTACTGTAATTGCAGTAAACATCGAGCAGACAATACCAATCATCAGGGTTACGGCAAAGCCTTTGATCGGACCTGTACCAATCGCGAACAGAATGAATGCCACCAGGAATGTGGTTAAGTTCGAGTCGAAAATGGTGTTATAGGCACGATCATAACCAGCAACAATCGCCTGTTTTGGCGAAGCCCCCCATTTCATTTCTTCCCGTATTCGTTCACAGATCAGTACGTTGGCATCGACCGCCATACCGATGGTAATCACGATACCGGCAATACCCGGAAGGGTCAGGGAAGCACCAATCCAGGACATGACTGTCAGAATCATCGCCAGGTTAAAGACCAGCGCAAAGTTAGCAATCACACCAAACACACGGAAGAATACCACCATCCAGATGGCAACCAGAAGGAAACCGATCTGAGTTGAAAGTACACCTTTATCGATGTTTTCTTGACCCAGACTTGGACCAATTACACGTTCTTCTACAAAGTACATTGGCGCAGCCAACGCACCTGCACGCAACATCAAGGCAAGTTCAGCAGCTTCTTGCGGCGAGTCCAGGCCAGTAATACGGAACTGAGAACCCAGTACTGCCTGAATGGTTGCAGCGTTAATGACTACAGATTCAGTATACGGGGTACGAACTTCAGTCTGAGTGCCGGTCGCAGGGTCTTCCACATAATTAATGCGCTGCTTGTTCTCGATGAACAAGACGGCCATACGTTTGCCGACCGCATTACGGGTGGCATCCGACATCAGTTTGCCGCCTGCGCTGTCCAAGGTAATGTTAACTTCAGCACCGCCTGTGTCTTGGCTAAAGCCACTTGATGCATTCTGAACACGTTCACCGGTTAAGATACGGTTACGGTTCAAGAGGAGCTGACGACCACTGTCCAGTGACTCATAAGCAAAGACTTCTGTGCCTGGTGGCAATGCACCCGTTGCCTGACCGGTATATGGATCAATATATTGATCATTCAGGTCAGACACCAGACGGAACTCGAGGTTCGCGGTACGACCTAAGACACGTTTCGCTTCAGCGGTATCCTGCACACCAGGAAGCTCAACCACAATACGGTTGCTGCCCTGAGTTTGAACCAGTGCTTCTGCCACACCTAACTCGTTAATACGGTTACGTAAAGTGGTCAAGTTCTGATTGACAGCATAAGATTCAATTTCTTGCTTACGCACATCAGTATAGTTTAGACGTAAGGTCGAACCGGTCTCGGTCGCAACAGCCTGCTGGGTAAACTCATTGCCATTACGGCGCAAGAAGTCCATCGTTGCAGAACGATCATCATTGTTGGCAAACTGCATCACAATGGTGTTGTTGCTTAAATTCAGGCTATTAAATTTCAGGTTGTTATCACGTAACTGACGACGTAGATCCGTCGCAGAGGTTTCCATGCGCTGGGAAATGGCCTTGTCCATATCCACTTCAAGCAAGAAGTGAACACCACCACGTAAATCCAGGCCGAGCTTCATTGGTTTGGCACCAATTTTTTGCAGCCATTCTGGGGTGGTCGGGGCAAGGTTCAATGCAACCACGTAATCATCACCTAAACCACGACGTAAAGCCTCTTTAGCTTTAAGCTGTGATTCACTTGAATCTACACGTAATAAAGCTGCATTGTTGCCAAAGCTATTGTCATGGGTGGCAATATTTTCAGTTTTTAAAATTTGCTCTGCTTTTTGTACGATGCTTGCATCAATTTGAGTACCGGCTTTGGCACCCGAAATCTGTACAGCAGGTTCATCTGGATACAAACTTGGCAGGGCATATAAGGTACTGATCACCAGGACAACCAGGATCAGTACATATTTCCATGCTGGGTAACGCATTCGTTTTCTTCTTAAAATGAAAAAGTCGTGCGAGGGCACGACTATTTTTGATTAAAGGTTATTTAAAGTGCCTTCAGGGAGGACTGAAATCACACTTGCACGTTGAACTTTGACTTCTACACCACGGCTCAATTCAACCACTGCGAAGTCACCTTCAATCTTGGTGATTTTGCCCATTAATCCGCCTGCAAATACCACTTCACTGCCAACGCCAAGGCTGTCGACCAAAGCACGGTGTTCTTTGGCACGTTTAGATTGAGGACGCCAGATCAAGAAATAGAAGATTGCAATAAAAACAGCAATCATCAAAAGGTTCGCCATCATGCTTGGTTGTTGTGCAGTTTCACCTGCAGCGTGAGCAGTCGAAATAAAAAGGCTCATTACATTTTCCTAAAATAAAAAACTGGTGATCAACTCGATAATAAATTGACATATTCTTGCAATTTACATTGTCTTTTTCCTCAGCGCAAATACTGATGGATTAATCTTGCGGACAAGGTGGCACTTCCAGGCCACGGCGGGCATAAAAGTCATGAACAAATTCGTCAAATGTACCGTTGTCTAATGCATCACGCATTGTTTCAGTCAAACGCAGGTAATAGCGCAGATTATGAATCGTACCGAGCATAGAGCCGAGCATTTCCCCACATTTCTCAAGATGGAATAAATAGGCACGGGTAAAGTTCTGGCAGGTATAGCAGTCGCAATGCGGATCGAGTGGACTCTGGTCATGACGGTATTTACTGTTACGGATTCGCACCAAGCCGTCTGTCACAAAATAGTGACCGTTACGTGCATTTCGGGTTGGCATTACGCAGTCAAACATATCGACACCACGACGCACCGCTTCCACAATATCTTCAGGCTTGCCGACGCCCATCAAATAACGCGGTTTGTCTGCAGGCATTTTTTCTGGAAGATAATCCAGTACCTTGATCATTTCCTCTTTTGGTTCGCCCACGGACAGGCCGCCAATCGCATAACCATCAAAGTCGATTTCAAGCAGGCCTTTTAAAGATTCATCACGTAAATCTTCATACATGCCGCCTTGAATAATGCCGAACAGCGCATTACGGTTTTTCAGCACGTCATGATGCTGGGTTTTACAGCGTTTGGCCCAGCGTAGAGAAAGTTGCAAAGATTTTTGTGCTTCTTCATGCGTCGCAGGGTACGGGGTACATTCATCAAAAATCATTACAATGTCAGAGTTCAGCGTGTGCTGAATATCCATTGAAATTTCAGGAGATAAAAATACTTTTGAACCATCAATCGGCGAGCGGAAGGTCACACCTTCTTCTTTAATTTTACGCATTGCGCCCAGACTGAAGACCTGGAAGCCGCCTGAATCGGTCAAAATGGGACTATTCCATTTCATAAATCCGTGCAGGCCGCCATGTTCACGAATTACATCCAGTCCTGGACGTAGATACAAATGGAAAGTATTGCCCAGAATGACTTGAGATTTGATCTCTTTAATGTCGCGTGGCAACAGGCCCTTGACCGTACCATAAGTACCCACAGGCATGAACATCGGGGTTTCCACCACACCATGTTCAAGCGTTAAACGACCACGACGGGCACGGCCCGACTGACCTAATTTTTCAAACTTCATAGGAGTTCCACATCAAGGCGAAAAAACAGTTCGCTGATTGTTATAGCTAAAGGGCGCTATTTTCCTTGATTCTTACACTAAACGCCAGCATTGTAGAGCATTCGCTCTGTAATTTTATTTATCGCTTAAGCTAGAGAACATCCGGAGATATTGGCGGATGGGCAGAAAACTGCTGCAAGCGCTGCTGGATATCTTCCCGGCTAAGGGCACAGCTGCCATCCGGTTCCGAGGCCATTGCGGCGATATGCTGGATCAGTTTCTGGATATAAATATTGCTATCGACAAAGTAGGATTCCAAGGTCAGCAAATAGGCATCTTGCGCCACTTGCAGATAGTCATAAGGCTCCATTACCAGCATCTGCTCCAGATCAATCAGAATATCCTTGTCGTTTTGCGAGAGTTTCAAGCGTTTCTGCATGGCAGGTAAATGAGTAGTTTGTCTGGATGCCAGAAATTTCTGTAAATGAATATGCTCAGGCTTCAGGGTCTGCGCAGATTGGCATTCAAATTCGACTTGGGTCGGCAGGCTCATGAAAAACAGGATGCTATCCAGATCCAGACCATAGGCCTCAGAAAGACGATGTTTGGCCTGTTTAAAACTCTCCAGCAATAAATCCAGATGCGTCGCGTGCAGCTGTTTTTGCTGTGCCAATACCGGATGGCCAAAGCTGTGCTGGGTTTTAAAATAATCGGCCAGCAAGGTTTTAAAGGGAATGAGTCCAGAGTGGGGCAAAGCATGTGCCCGATAACGCCATTTCCGGACATTCCAGCGATCCTGTTCCGCCAGATATTGCTGAAGATATTCCGGATCTTTAAAAATACTGCGTTCAGTCGAAATGGCCAGATCATCCAGCAGTAAAAATTCGTCAAAGACCAGACTACAGGCATAGATTTGATCATCCTGATAATGGTCGTATAACCGATAAAATTCCTCGACCAGCGTCTGTTGCAAGTGCTCTAAATAATCCAGCATAATTTTTATTCTTTATATTATAAGTTTTAGATAGGTACAGCCGCATCCTTGGCTATTTTTATAATAAGTTAATGCGCCAAGGATGCAAAATTTTATCAGATCTTGCTGTTCACTCAGTGAAAGTTCGGACGGTAATCAAAATTCTGTGTCACGCTTTGATCACGGAATGGACGTACCACTTTTTTTCTGAGTAACATATTATTAATGATGTTGTGCGGAAAAATCTGGATCTGGTTGTTAAACAGCTCGACATTGCGATTATAAATGGTAATCGCCGCACCGACATTTTCATTCTGTTCTTCAATTTCAGCCATCATTTTCAGATAGATGTCATTGGCTTTCAGTTCCGGATAATTTTCAATCACGACATTCAGGCTATGCATCAACTGTTTATTCAGGCTTTCAATGCGTTGTAATTGTCCAATATCGGCATCCTTGATATTCAGGTTCATGATGTTCTGACGCAGTTCGGTGACTTTTTCTAGCGTGCCTTTTTCAAAACTCGAGTATTGCTCGACCAGCGGTTGCAGCCCATCCAGAATTTTCAGTTTTTGCCGTTCATAACTGGCGACATCCGACCAGGCGCGAATCGTGGCGTTGTGATGACGGACAATACTGTTGCGGATCATGATAATCGTGACAATCAGCGCCACAATGATCAAACATAAAATCAAAAATCCCATCCGAGATCTCCCCAAGCTATATCTATATTTTAAAAATGATGCGAAAAATTTATTTTAAAAACTGCAGCAGATCATGTTGTAAGTTTTCGAGCTGTTTTAATTTAAACGTTCTCAGGTGGCCGCGCAATGTGGAAATATCGCTAATATTCTGCTGCTTGCTCGATACCTGAAATAAATCATGGGGCCCTAGATAGCACAGCATCTTATTTTCTGGGTGAAACAGTAAATCACCCTGACGCTGTTCAAAAAAGTCGGCCAGTCGCAGCACAAAACCCGGACTGAGTAATTTGGCAGTTTGCAGCATATCGCTACCATAAAAGCTTAAGCGCTGATTGGTGCGAATATCGCTGCTGTGCCAGGGATGGCTATAAGGATAATAAAATTTCTTTCTGGAAGTCGTAACGGCCAGTCCCTGAATCTGGATATCAAAAACAAACACGCCCCACAGGTCTTTATGGACCTGCATCAGTTTGACTGGCTGACCTTCCTTGTTTCGGGCCTGCACTTCATCAATATAGTGGTATTGGAAGAGTAGTACCTGATGTTGCTGGCCGTTTTCGTCTTCCCATACCGTGCTGGCATAACGCTGAATTTCATTACTCAACGAACCTTGGTTGAATACTGGAAATAATTGTTTTAAATGCCGGATAAAGTGTAGGGGATTAAGTGGCATAGAAATATGCTGTGGCTGTTTTTGAAAGGCAAGCTGATATTTCTTGGCCAGTGCTTGTTCTTCCAGAAAAGCAATGACTTCCTCTAAGGGCTGCTGCTGTTCGTAGCAAATATAAGCCCAGAAAATACAGAGACAGCCGAGAAAAACACTGCTCTGAATCCAGATATTTCCCGGCGCAATAAAAATGCTGCCAATCAGAAAAAGCCCAATTCCGGCAAGCGCAAGCGGCAGGTTATTTTCAAACTTGAGCGTAATCGGGCCATTCCAAGGATGCAGCCCGTCGAGCAGTTCTTGATGCGTTTTGGCCTGTTGACCCAGATCCCAAAGCCGAGCGATATTTTGAAACACCACTGCATTTTTCTTGCGGCGAATATGAATGGACTGTTGTACAGACTCGATCGGCATGGAAGTGGTTCTCGCTTATTGTACCTGATCAACCAGCATGGCATCGCCATAACTGAAGAAGCGATACTTGCTGTCTACTGCATGCTTATAAGCATTCAGAATATTGTCACGGTTGGACAAGGCAGACACTAGCATTAACAGGGTCGATTCTGGTAAATGGAAGTTGGTGATCAAACGATCGACCACTTTAAACTGATAACCCGGATAGATGAAAATCTGGGTATCACCTGTCCAGGCTGCCAGTTCACCGTTATGTGCTTGTGCTGCACTTTCGACTGCACGGGTGGCAGTCGTGCCTACAGAAATGACTTTATTACCGCGGGCTTTAGTCTGACGAATCATCTCGACCGCAGTTTCAGGGACGTCGCACCATTCGCTGTGCATGATGTGATTTTGAATATCATCGGTACGCACTGGCAGGAAAGTACCTGCACCAACATGTAGGGTCACAAAAGTTTTTTGAATCCCTTTGGCTTCCAATTTTGCCAACAGATCGGCATCAAAATGCAGGCTGGCAGTAGGTGCTGCAACGCTGGCCAGTTTGGTTGGGTCATTAAACACGGTTTGATAACGTTCAGTATCAATCTCTTCCGCTTCACGGTTGAAATAAGGCGGAATCGGCAAGGCGCCGTATTGATCCAGCACATCGAGAATTGGTTGTGAAAATTCTACAATAAACAGATTTTCATGACGGCCTTGTACGGTCACTTTCACTGCATCCGGGCCAATAAAAAGTTCTGCACCGGCTTTCGGAGTGTTGCTGGCCTTAATATGACAATAGGCAATAAAGCGATCTTGCATACGCTCAACCAGCACTTCTACCGCACCGCCTGAAGCACGTTTACCTTTTAAACGGGCCTTCATGACTTTGGTGTCGTTTAATACCAACAAGTCGCCGTCTTCAAGTAAATCCAGAATATCGGTAAATTGATGGTCATGATATTGACCTTGGGCATCGAGGTGCAACAGGCGAGAGGCACTGCGTGTTTCCAGTGGGTAGCGAGCAATCAGCTCATCGGGGAGATCAAAATTAAAATCAGAAAGTTGCATGATGATTTACGCTAAAAAAACTGCGGCTAGTATAAACTTTTTTCTTTTTTATGGCGGGAATTGCTCGATTTTAAAACGAAAAAATGCGATTTGTTTTAAAAATAAACAAATGAAAATATTCTGCGTTGACAGTGCTGAGAAATCGCGTATTATACCTTTCATCCACTCCCGAGGTGGTGAAATTGGTAGACGCGGCGGACTCAAAATCCGCTGTCAGAGATGACGTGTCGGTTCGAGTCCGACCCTCGGGACCAAAATTCTAAAAAACCCCAAGCACATTCAGTCTTGGGGTTTTTTATTGTCTGAAAAATAATAACCTGTTTCTTTTTATCTGCTCTTCAAAATTATCTTCTTGATTTAAAAGATAGCTTGTGAAAATAACACTGCATAGAACTGCTTAAAAAATGGATTACTTCAGTGATTACGATGCATGAATCAGATATAAAAAAACCGGCGCCTAGACGCCGGTTTTTTTAATCAATTTAACCTAAGGTTAAATCGATTTTTTAACTCATTACATAGAAGCAAGAGCAGCATTCAACGTTGCACTTGGACGCATCACTGCATTTACTTTTTCTTGATCAACTGCGTAGTAACCGCCGATGTCTACTGATTTGCCTTGAACTTCTGCAAGCTCAGCAACGATTTTCTCTTCATTTTCAGCTAAAGTTTTTGCAAGAGGTGCAAACTTCGCTTTCAATTCAGCATTTTCGTCTTGAGCAGCAAGTTCTTCAGCCCAGAATTTCGCCAGGTAGAAATGGCTGCCACGGTTATCAAGCTCACCTGTACGACGAGAAGGTGACTTGTCGTTATCCAGTAATTTACCAGTTGCACGGTCTAAAGTTTTGGCAAGTAACTTGATGTTGTCATTGCCTTCTTTAATACCCATTTCTTCTAAAGATACCGCCAACGCCATGAATTCACCGAGTGAATCCCAACGTAAGTGGTTCTCTTCAACTAACTGCTGTACATGTTTAGGAGCAGAACCGCCTGCACCTGTTTCGTACATGCCGCCACCCGCCATTAACGGCACGATAGACAACATTTTCGCAGATGTACCCAATTCCATGATTGGGAACAAGTCAGTCAGGTAGTCACGCAGGATGTTACCTGTTACCGAAATAGTATCTAGACCGCGTGCAACACGTTCAAGCGTATAACGCATTGCACGTACTTGTGACATGATCTGGATATCAAGACCAGTGGTGTCATGATCTTTCAGGTATTTTTCAACTTTCTTGATCAGTTCGTTTTCGTGTGGACGGTACGGGTCAAGCCAGAAGATTGCTGGCATGCCAGAGTTACGTGCACGAGTAACTGCAAGTTTCACCCAGTCACGAATCGGTGCGTCTTTCACCTGACACATACGCCAGATATCGCCTTCTTCCACGTTTTGTGACATCAACACTTCGCCTGTTTCTAGGTCAGTGATGTTCGCAACACCTGTTTCAGGAATTTCGAAAGTCTTGTCGTGTGAACCGTATTCTTCCGCTTTTTGCGCCATCAAACCAACGTTAGGTACAGTACCCATGGTTTTTGGATCGAAGTTGCCATTCCATTTACAGAAATTGATCATTTCCTGGTAAATACGTGCGAAAGTTGATTCAGGCATGACTGCTTTACAGTCGTAAGGCTTGCCGTCAGCGCCCCACATTTTACCGCCACCACGAATCATTGCAGGCATAGAAGCATCTACAATCACGTCGTTTGGTGAATGGAAGTTAGTGATGCCTTTGGCAGAATCAACCATCGCTAAAGCTGGACGGTGTTCTTGACAAGCATGTAAATCAGCAATGATTTCTTCACGTACAGAGGTTGGTAAAGTTTCAAGCTTTTCGTAAAGCCCCGCCATACCGTTATTGACATTAATGCCAAGCTCATCAAAAAGCTTGCCGTGTTTTTCAAATGCGTCTTTGTAGTAAATTCTCACACAGTGACCGAATACGATCGGGTGTGAAACTTTCATCATGGTTGCTTTCACGTGAAGTGAGAACAAGATGCCAGCTTCTTTACAATCATCTAATTCTTTTTCATAGAAATCGCAAAGCGCTTTTTTGCTCATGAACATTGAATCGATGATTTCGCCATCTTGAAGCGCAACTTTTGGCTTAAGAACGATGGTTTCACCAGACTTGGTGATCAATTCCATTTTCACATTACGTGCACGGTCTAAAGTCATCGACTTTTCGCCATGGTAGAAGTCGCCTTCGTCCATGTGTGAAACGTGAGTTTGAGACCACTGTTTCCACTCGCTCATAGAGTGCGGGTGTTTTTTCACATAGTTTTTAACGGCAGCAGGTGCACGACGGTCTGAGTTACCTTCACGTAGAACAGGGTTTACTGCTGAACCAAGACATTTGCTATAACGTGCCTTGATTGCTTTTTCTTCTTCAGTGGTCGGGTTTTCAGGATAGTCAGGGATTGCATAGCCTTTAGACTGAAGTTCCTTGATACACGCTGTTAGCTGGCCAACAGAAGCACTGATATTTGGGAGTTTGATAATGTTCGTGTCTGGATCTTGTGTAAGACGACCTAGCTCAGCTAGAGTGTCAGGCACCTTTTGCTCTTCGCTTAGGTAATCTGTAAATTCGGAGAGCACGCGCACAGCTACAGAGATGTCACTTTTGACGATCTCAACGCCAGCTGGCTTAGTAAAGGTCTCAATGATCGGCAGCAGAGAATAAGTCGCCAATAATGGCGCCTCGTCGGTCAGTGTGTAAATGATAGTTGACTTTCCACCAGCCATATATAGCCCCTTGCGTTGGATTGAGTTTCTGAGGACCGAACTTTTGGCCCAGTCTCTTTGAACCGATTTGCTTAAATAAAAACATTGAGAGTATCGTCTTTCAGCGCATTTCAGTCAACGAAATATCCCTTTAGATTAAAATTTGGGCGAAAATTTGTACAGGTTTGTGCGGTTTAGCCGTGTTTGTATTTTGTACAAAAAAATAATCATCTTCCGCTGTAAATCCTGATGAAAATGATCGGAAATGATTCGCTAGCCAATTGTATTCACTGAAAATGGTTTTTTGAGTCCGACATAGACTTAAACTGATCCTCGAGATGTATATCGGTACCGAATGACTTCATGCTGTTTTGCGCAAATTCAGTCAGGCTGACGATGCAAATTTGTCCTTGGCAGATGGCTACATCATCCTGAAATAGCTTTGCGCTATACTGGCAAGCATCAATGAAATGATCTTAAAGATTGACGCTAACAAGGAAATGTAATGCCCAGCTTGTTTATTGTGATGCTCGGTGGTCGTCATGCCCGTGCCAATACAGAAGTTCATGATGTGGTTTTGGCAATAGGAGAGAGTCTGGAAGATACTTATCCGCAATTGAAAAATGCCTGGTTTGCGGAACAGAAAGGTCTGCATATTGATGCTTGGGCGCAAATCAACGGACTGGAGTTTGAGGGCAAATCCTATACGCTGCAATTTACTGATGCACAGCCACAGCAATCCGATGAAAAACTTTGGCTGATTAATCTGGGTGGTTATGATCCACGTGAGTTTGGCGAGCTGCATCGTTATGTGCTGGTGGTTGCACAGAATGCCATGGTGGCCAAACAGCGCGGTAAAGCCTACTTCGCCCGGCACTGGCAAAAACAGCATACTGACCGTGTGCTGGATGTAGATGACTGTATTGCCATTGATCAGGTTTATGGTCGCTACGTACAACTGTTAGAGGGTAGTTTCAGTGGCAATCGTTGGGAAAATACTTATCTCACGATTTAAAGCAGTTTGCGATTGAATTAAACCTAGGGCTAGCTGAATGATTCGACGAGTGACTTAAAAAAATCTTTATCAAAATTTAATAATCGGCATAATACTGCCAAGGAAAAGCAGTTTTGACTGAGATGGAATGTCTTAAATGGATTTAATTCAGGCAAATGGACAACCGCGTTATGGACGTTTCAAGGAACTTCCAAAAAGTATTGACTATCAGGCATATCAATACAAGAATCCTTATGGTCATGTGCTGTCAGGCTGGCGTAAGCATCTAAAATATAAAAAATTCAAATTCTGTAGTATTCAGCACGAGCATTATACCATTGGACTGGCAATTGCCGATATCGCATGGGCAGGGCATGGTTTTGTCTATGTCTATAACCATATGACCAATGAAGTGCTGGAATGGAATGCGATTAATTTCCTGTCCCGTAACACGGTGCTGGACGAGCAGCCACTGTTTAATCATAGTTATTTTCACAAGTCACCTTTTCAGATCGATATCCAGCATGCCAACGGCGTGCGTTATATCAACGTCGGCAAATATGGTGAAATTAAACTCAGTGCCCGGATTTTCTGTGCTGGCACAGACCCGCTGAGTATGTGCAGTCCGACTGGCATCAACGGCTGGACCTATACCCAGAAACTGACCACTTTGGGCTGTGAAGGCTTTTTCATTAACAAGCAGGGGCAAACCATCCAGTTTAATGAACGCAGCTTTGCCTCATTAGATGATACTTGCGGCTTTTTACGCCCGGAAACCGCCTGGTTCTGGCTGTCCTGTAATTTCTGGGATGTGAACCAGAACCGGATTGGGATTAATCTGGCCTCTGGCGTAAATGAAAGCTTTGGCAATGAAAACTGTCTGTGGATCAATGGAAAGATTTATCCATTGGCCGATGTACTGTTCCAGCAGGAATCGGAAAACCAATGGACGATTCAGTCGCTGGATGAAAAACTGAATCTGATAGTGAGTACAGGCTGGCGCCGTTATGAAAATCTGAATTTACGTCTGGTGGGGAGCCAGTTTAGTCAGTGGCAGGCCAAGGTTTCCGGAACAATCCAGCAGGATGATCAGGAAATTATTTTACTGAATGAATATGCCTTGCTTGAACAGCATTATGCCAAGTGGTAAAAGTGCAGGACATAAGAACTAATAAAAAAAGCCTTCAATTTTGAAGGCTTTTTTTATTGAGTTTAATCTTTGGCAGCCTGCCAGAAGGCTTCGCCCGCCTGAAACGGGTCATTGGTTTCTGCTAAAGTCTTCACCCATACATCGTATTGGGCAATGATCGGATGCTGGCTGGGATGGAAATCTTTTTTAAACCAGTCCCGATATTGTGGACCCATGCGGGTCAATATCCCGTCGCGGCCAAAGAACCAAGAAAGCCCTTTCCAGTTCATCTGTAACCGTTGTAAGGGACTGAAACCATCATGTTTGAGCATCACATTGGCGCGATAAATGGTAAAGCCAATCATCAATGCACTGGTCCATGCCAAGGTAAATTTGCGTAGGTTTTCTGGCACATCGCCTACCTGTTTCATTACATCAAAGGCAACATCACGATGTTCCATTTCTTCAATGGCATGCCAGGCAAACAGAGCACGTACATAAGGATGCGCTTCTCTCAAAGTGTCTTTATAGGCATAGAATGTTTCTGCCATCAGCGCAGTCATATGCTCAGCCGCAGCGGTCATGGCAATATTGAACTGTGCTGAACGATGTTTGAGGTCATGAGCGAACATATTATTCAGACGCTCAATAAAATCATCGACAGGCATGCCTTGTTCACGCATCAGCTGGTTCATTTTCTCATGGGCAATGCCGTGCTGTGCTTCCTGACGAATAAAATCTGCCACACGTTTTTGCAGATCAGGATTGGTAATCTTGTCGCGGAACAGGCGCACGCTCTGAATAAAATAGCGTTCGCCATCAGGAAAGGTCAGACTTAGCGCATCAAACATACGGGTCAGGAAGGGGTCGCCGCCAAACCAGTAACGCGGGATTTCATCCAGTTTAAAATCAAGCTGGGTCCGTACCACGGGCTTTATCGAAGATTTTAATCCTGCATTCATCTTAGAAATTCTTTTTTGTGACGATGCTGACAGTATGTCGACCATTACACAAATTGTTTTGACAGTTATTGCCAATTTTTATACATTTTACGCCAAATGAAAATAAAACTTGTCAAATTGCTGCGCTTACTGAGAATCACATATGCAGGATATAAAAATATCCAATGGTTATATTCAGCTTTGGGCAACACATCTGCGAAGCTTGAATATAGAACCTCTGCAAGCTGATTTTCTTCAGGATCTGCATACGTCATTAAGCCATCTGATTGACCAGCCCTTTAATACTGAAGTTCCACTTGAGTTATTAAATATTGTTATTGAAAGAACCCAAACTCATCTGAATTGCCCGCAATTAATTTTTGAAATCGTCCAATCTATTCGCCCGGAACATTTTGGTGTGCTCGGTTATATGGCTTCGCGGAGCAGTAGTGTTTCGGAAATGATCCGCCATATCATGCGTTTTCAACGACTGGTGGTTGATGGCAGTGAGTTTGTACCTTTGCAATTGAAGCAGCGTGAACACAGTCTTGAATTATTTTGGGCCTATCTGGATGAAAAATATAATCTGTTAAATGAGCTGACCATGGCCGCGATGGTGCAGTTGGGGCGTGTCATTTTGCAGGATCATCAACTGTTACTGCACTGTGTACGTTTTGCCCATGCGCCCGACAGGGGGCAAATGCATTATCAAAAGTTTTTTGCCAGTGAGGTGAGATTTTCTCAGGACTATTATGGCATAGAGCTGGATTTGCAAGGACTGGCACATGGGTCTGAGCAGGCTGATCCAATCCTGTTGCAGCTACTGGTTCATCAGGCAGAACAGGCGATTGCAGCCAAGCCGCCCCTTGAAAATCATTTGGAACAGGCGCAGCAAATGATTGCCGAACAGCTGCGGACCCAGCATCAGGCCATTAAAGTTGAACAGCTTGCCCGGCAGTTGTTGATGTCGACACGTAGTTTGCAGCGTTTATTTAGCACCCATGGCACCTCATTTAAAAAACTGCTGGAACAGCAGCGGATTAAACGTTGCGAGCTGCTGTTGCAACAGGGAATGGGTCTGAGTGAGATCGCCGAGCAGCTGGATTATTCTGATCAGTCGGCATTGGCAAGGGCTTACAAGGCAGCCACCAGACAGACATTGTTAGAGCGCAAAAGGCAGTTACACCAACAGCGCAGCTAAAAAAAGCGACCCAAACAGGTCGCTTTTTTATTTGAAGAAAATGATGAGGTTAAGCGCTGGCTTTGATTTGGGGGAATCTAAATGCAATCGCCGCAATCGCAAAAATGGCCAGAATCCAGCAGTAGTACACACCACCAATCAGTTCAACGGGCGAGATTTTTGCAATGGAACAGGCCAGTAGTAACTGTGCGCCATAGGGAATCAACCCTTGCACCACGCAAGAGAAAATATCCATCAGTGCGGCAGAACGCTTGGGATCCACGCCGTATTCTTTAGCCACTTCACGTGCCATATCACCAGACAGAATAATCGCCACGGTATTATTGGCCACAAAGATATTCGAAAATACGACCAGGAAGCTGATCCCGATTTCACCGGCACGTTGCTGGCCGACTTTAAACAGACGGGTCAGGCTATAAATACGCTCAATCAGCCAGCGTAAACCGCCTTCGCGTTGCATGATTGCCGACAGGCCACCCAGGAACATGGACAATAACGCCACTTCAAACATGCCGACAAAGCCATCATAAATTGAAGTATTCAGCTGGAGCAGATCAAATTCAGCTGTGGCAAACAGGCCAAACAAGCCGGAAAGTAACACCCCAATGCTCAGTATCACCAAGACATGCAGACGGCTAAAGGCTAAAATAAATACGGCGATATAAGGTAAAACCAGAAGCCAGTTGAAGTCCTTGTATTCCACTGCATTGCTACTACCGCTACTCAATACATAAATCAAAATAGTCACGATTGAGGCTGGAACCGCAATCCAGACATTGACTCTGAATTTGTCACGCAGTTGTACGCCCTGACTGGTCGTTGCAGCAATGGTGGTATCCGAGATCATTGAAAGATTGTCACCGAACATGGCACCACCGACGACCGCACCAACCGCATAAACTACATTGATCTCGGTGACCTCGGCAAATCCAAAAGCGATCGGCGCACAGGCTGCAATCGTGCCCATGGAGGTACCCATCGCCGTGGCAATAAAGGCCGAGATCACAAATAACATCGGCAGAATAAATGTAGGTGGAATCACTGACAAGCCCATCTGCACGGTGGCGTCGACGCTGCCAATGGCGCTACTGACGCTGGCAAAAGCACCTGCCAGCATAAACACCATAAACATCAGAATTAAGTTCGGATGACTGGCACCTCTGAGGAATTCCTCAATACCCTGGTTGAGTTTGCCGCGATACACTAATGCAGCCAAGATAATCGCAGGCAGGGCAGCCACAGGCGCTTTCACCTGATAGAACGCGAACTCGGTTCCGATCAGGGAATGATAGATCCCGCTACCCAAAAATATGGTTAAAAATACAATAAGCGGCAGCAGTGCAATGGCGCGTGCCTGCACTGTAGCCTCAGAATCAGTCTGCATAGGAGATAAAAAAGTAAGAGAATAGGACTAGTATAAAGCAGGTTTTGCTATTTCAGAAAACTTTAAATGAATGCGCTAACATCTGCATTTTTATTAATTTTTATATGATAAAAATAAGTTTATCTAAATATTCAGGATTTTAGGTAATAGCAAAATTAGGCATCTTTGATCATTGAGAAAAAAATCAAAATAATCGTAAATAGACCCTTCCGAATTGTTTTGAAATCTTCGCACAGGAAATGAAGTACTCGAGGTCGGTATCGCAGACTGTTCATTGGACAAAAAATAGCGTTACAATGCGATGTCTTGTATTTCTACATAGTCAATGCCTCAAGTTTGAAACACGTTAAGGAAAATACCACCCTATGTCACGTTTAGCCACACGATTTGGACAACTTAAATCTCAACAGCGTAAAGCTTTAGTTTCTTATGTCATGGCGGGTGATCCGCATCCAGAAGTCACAGTGCCTTTGCTGCATGAGATGGTGGAAGCGGGTGTCGACGTGATTGAGCTGGGACTTCCTTTCTCAGACCCGATGGCGGATGGGCCGGTGATTGCGCTAGCTGCCGAACGTGCTTTGGCAGGTGGAACCAATACGCTAGATGCCCTGCAGATGGTGAAAGAATTTCGTTTGAAAGACCGCGAAACACCGGTGGTGCTGATGGGTTATCTGAATCCGGTTGAAGTAATTGGCTATGAAAAGTTTGTGGCTTATGCCTATGAATGTGGAGTAGACGGTGTGCTGCTGGTGGACTTGCCACCAGAAGAAGCACAAAGTCTGGGTGAAGTACTGGAAAAATATGACATGGATCAGATTTTCCTGCTGGCACCCACTTCAACCGATGCACGTATTCAACATGTAGCAAAACAGGCCAGCGGCTTTATTTACTATGTGTCACTGAAAGGCGTGACCGGTGCAGCAACTTTAGATGTCTCTGAAGCCGCTGCACGCATTCAAAAGATTAAAGCTGTGACTGATGTTCCTGTAGGCGTAGGTTTCGGTATCAGTGATGCTGCATCTGCGAAAGCGATGGGTGTTGCTGCCGATGCAGTTATTGTGGGTAGTGCGTTTGTAAAGCAGTTTGCAACGCTCGCACCAGAACAAGCCGTTATTGCAACGGTGAATAAAGTCAAGGAGCTTCGAGCAGCGCTCGATGAGTTAGTATGAGTCAACAACTGAAATCAGGCAAAATTCTGAGCCCATCGACCCCATGGACGGAGCGTACTGTTCCGGGCATTCAGGTACCCGATGAGCAAACGGCATATAAAGCGACATTTACCGAGCCTACGATTGAGTGCCCTGAATGTCATGCATTGGTGACCCGTACTGCGATGTCATTTAATGCTTATGTCTGTCCGCAATGTGATGAACATTTGCGCATGAAAGCCCGCGAACGTCTGAACTGGTTCTTTGATCAGGTACAAACAGAATTGGGTCAGGAATTTATAGCCAAAGATCCGCTGAAATTTGTCGATAGCAAAGCGTATCCCGATCGTATGGCTGAAGCGCAAAAGAAAACCGGTGAAACTGAAGCACTGGTGGTAATTCAGGGTTTGCTGAAAGGCGTACCGATGATTGCCTGTGCGTTTGAGTTCGACTTCATGGGCGGTTCTATGGGCACAGTGGTCGGTGACCGCTTTGTTCAGGCTGCAGAACATGCGATTGAAGCTCGTCAACCTTTGATCTGTTTTGCTGCTTCGGGTGGTGCGCGTATGCAGGAAGGCATGTTGTCCCTGATGCAAATGGCGCGTACTTCGGCTGCAATCCAGCGTTTAAAAGAAGCAGGTCTGCCTTATGTCGTGGTACTGACTCATCCGGTATACGGTGGTGTAACTGCCTCATTGGCAATGCTGGGTGATGTACATCTTGCTGAACCGAAAGCGATGATTGGCTTCGCCGGTAAACGTGTGATCGAACAAACCGTACGTGAGAAACTGGAAGAACCGTTCCAACGCGCGGAATACTTGCTTGATCATGGGGTAATCGATCAGATTGTTCACCGTCATGCATTACGTGATACAGTTTATCGTATCGTTACGAAGTTGATGAATTTGCATTGAACACAGCTCCATTAGCAACAGATTCTTTAAACACATGGCTCGATTATTGGAGCCATGTTCACGTTACGGGTATTGATTTAGGTCTGGAGCGCGTTATTCCGGTGGCTGAAAAGCTGGGCGTGACATCTCCAGAGGCCAAAGTACTGACGGTGGCGGGAACCAATGGTAAGGGTTCGACCACCACCACGCTGGCCGCGATCCTGAATGCGCAAGGCTTCAAGGTCGGGCTATATCAATCCCCCCACGTGTACCGTTTCAATGAGCGTGTTAAATTGCGCGGCATTGAAGTGGAAGATCAGTTGCTGATTGATGCTTTTGTTCAGGTCGATCAGGCTCGTCGCGAATGCGGTTTGAGCCTGTCTTTCTTTGAAGCCACGACACTGGCTGCTTTTGTGATTTTTAAAGATCAATGCTGTGATGTCTGGGTGCTGGAAGTTGGCTTAGGCGGCCGTCTGGATGTGGTCAATGTGGTCAATCCGGATGTGGCGGTGATTACCAATATTGGTCTGGATCATACTGACTGGCTTGGTGACACCATCGAGAAAATTGCTTTTGAAAAGGCCGGAATTATTCGCCCGGATATTCCCGTGGTATTTGGTGGACAGCAACAGATCCCGCAAGCTATTCTAAATAAAGCCCAAGAATGTAAAGCACCCTTGTATGCAATCAACCGGGATTATTTTTATGAAGCCTTTGAAGATGGCCAAAGCTGGGCTTTTGCTTCATCAGGTACGACCTTAAAACTCCCTACAGGTTCACTGGCATTAGATAATATTTCTACCGCCGTGGCCGCCATTCTGCTGAGCGAATTAAACGTCAGCCAGCAGGCAATTGCACAAGGCATTCAAACGGCAAAATTGCCGGGACGTTTTGAAATCCGTCAAATCCAGAATAAAACCGTGATTTTTGATGCAGGACATAACCCGCATGGGGTGGAATTTCTGCTGAAACAATTACGAGATTATTTAAATTACAATCAAAAATATAATGAAGTCATTTGTGTATTTTCAATGCTGGCAGATAAAGATATAAATTCTGTCGTCAAGTTATTGAAAGACACGGTTCAATTGTGGAAAATTGCACCATTATTCGTCCCACGTGCGGCAGAGGTCACAGTTTTGGCTGATGCTTTAAGCGGTGAGGCGGTAGAACAATTTGACAATGTAAAATTAGCTTTTAAATCAGCACTGGATCAAACAGATAATAATCAGCTGATTTTGGTATGTGGATCATTTCATACCTTAGAAGCGGTATGGGAGTATTTGGAAGAATGTCAATGAATAACAAACAGCGCTGGATGGGCGGTGTTGTTTTACTCGGTGGTGGTGTTTTATTGGCAGCATTACTCCTGAAAGGCCAAGATGAAATCAATCAGGACCGTCAGCAAAATCCGGCACAGGCTGCGGAAGTTGAAAATAAAGAGACAGGCAATCATTCGCTCGGTTCTTTGACGGTCGATGTGGAAACAGAAAAGCGTTTACTTGAACAGCAACGTCGTGACCGGGAAAAATCGGTTGCAGAGCAGGAAGCACGTGCAGCCGAATTTTTAGCGATGCAACAGCAGGCTGAAGCAGATGCTGCGCGTAAAGCGGCTGAAGAATATGCTGCCCTGAATGCACACCGCCTGGGACAGCAAAGTTCCGATAATATTCCGCCAGAACTGGTTGAAGACGAACAGGCCAAGCAGAAACGTCTGGCTGAAGAAAAAGCGGTGCAAGAAAAAAAGTTAGCCCAGCAGCAGCTGGACCAACAAAAAGCCAATAGTTCTACTGATGCAGCCAAGAAAGAAGCAGAACGTAAAGCTGCTGAAAGCAAAACCGCTGAAGAAAAACGCAAGTTAGAACAACAGCAAAAAGCCGAAGCAGAACGTAAGGCAGCTGAAGCAAAACGTAAAACCGAGGAAGAGCGTAAGGCTGCTGAAAAGAAAGAAGCTGAACGTAAAGCTGCCGAGGAAAAACGCAAAGCTGACGAAAAGCGTAAAGCTGAAGAAGCCAAGAAAAAAGCTGCAGCCGAAGAAGCCAAGAAGAAAGCAGAAGCTGAACAGGCGCGTAAGTTATTGGAAGGTGAAGAGGACAAGCAATGGATGGTGCAGGTGGCACTGGCAGCGAATGAAGCCAATGCAGATGCTGTAGCAGCCAAACTGCGTGCTAAAGGTTATAAAGTGACCAAAAGCTCAACTTCTAAAGGTGTACGTATCATGGTGGGGCCATCCAAAGACCGTGAGACTGCAGATGCACTCCGTAAGAAAATTGCGTCTGATGCCAGCCTGAATATGAAATCAGCTTGGGTGAATGACTGGGTGCCGCTGGATAAGCGTTAATTCTTTGTATTAATCAAAGTTTCTGTAGATGGATTCTTGAGTTGCTCGCGAATCCATTTTACATTTTCAGGCGTGAATAACTTTTCGATATTGCGCCAAATGGCATGAAAGCCATAACCGCCATGTTTCATTTCCTGTAGCGCCTGCTCAATCGGCCAATGTTCAAAAATAATTCGGTACATGGCGACACTTGCACCAGTGCGGTCTGAACCGTGATAACAATGCAGGAGCACCTTTTGGTGATTTTGTTGTGCTTGCTGAATCAGTAGCATAATTTTCAATAAATCTTCCCGATCAATTGCCCAGGTATGTATGGGTACATGATGTAGCTGAAAGTTTTCATTGCTCAAAACAAAGCTGTCTTGATCCCGTGAACGTAAATTAATAACCACATTGATTTGATGCTGCTTTAATAAAGGAATGAGTTCAGTTGAAGGCTGCTCACTACGATAAACAAAATTGCTGATTTGATGAAAATTATGATTCTGATGAATGGGCTGTCCCCAATGCTGAGGACGTTGAGGTTCAGGCAGGGCAGGCGTAGTCATGCAACCTGTGGTTAGGAGGTAGCCACTCATGAGAATTGGAAATATGCAGATTTTCATACAGAGCGTAGATGTTGTTTTTGTTATTTCAAGTTTAAAGTGAATACGAGATTTTGAATATAAAAAAGCCTATCCGAAGACAGGGTGTATCAACAAATCGAATCCGTGGCACGTCACTGTCGTATTCGATAAAGCATAAAATGTGGAAAATAGAGTTTCTCTTATCCTTTACTACGAGCTCCATCTTATCCTGTGCTACGCGCTTCGCTTGTCTTGCGCAAAATTAAAAAGGAGTCCTTTTAATTTGTTGCTCGAAGCATAGCTTCTCACCTTGCGCAAGGGCAGAGCAGTGCTCTGCTTATCCTTGCTCAGGATGGGGCGTTAAGCGCAGGTAAGGCGTGACCGCTGTATAACCTTTTGGAAAACGTTGCTTGATTTCTTCCTCATCTTTCAGTGAAGGGATAATCACAACATCATCACCATGCTGCCAGTTCGCAGGCGTGGCCACTTTATGTTTATCGGTGAGTTGAAGTGAATCCACCACACGCAAGATTTCATGGAAATTACGGCCGGTCGATGCAGGATAAGTAATAATCAAACGGACTTTTTTATTGGGATCAATGACCACTAAAGAACGAACCGTTAGAGTTTCACTGGCATTTGGATGAATAAAGTCATATAGCTCGGAAACTTTACGATCCTGATCGGCAATGATCGGGAAATTCACCGTGGCGTTCTGGGTTTCATTAATATCTTTAATCCAGCCATGATGCGACTCCACATCATCAACTGACAAGGCAATCGCTTTAACACCACGTTTTGCAAACTCATCTTTAAGTTTTGCGGTATAGCCAAGTTCAGTCGTACATACCGGTGTATAGTCGGCAGGGTGTGAAAATAAAATGCCCCAGCTATCGCCCAGAAAGTCATAAAAATTAATTAGGCCTTCACTGGATTGCTGTTCAAAATTCGGTGCGGTATCGCCTAAACGTAAACTCATCTTTTTAGCCTCAATTGGTCTTTTAGTGTCGAGATAGGATTTAATATGAACCAATTTTTTTATGATTAAAAATAGTGTTTTTTGCTTTCTTTATGAGTAAATTGCATAAATGGGATATCCATCTATCCAGAAGCGCAAAAATCAGTCACTTAATTGACTATGTTGCACAGGGAAAATTTGCTACATTACTTTGCCTTAGATCTTAGGGCTAGAACTAAGGATCAGATTTTTTTAGCGGTTTTACAGCAAAACCCTTGTAGTTCAAATTTCTAGCACCATAATAACGACTAAGAAAATATTCATTTGACAAGCAAGATTTAGAGAGTCTATTCATGTTGGCAAGTCTGATCGGAGGAATCTTCGGTACCAAAAATGAGCGCGAACTCAAACGCATGCGTAAAATCGTAGACAAGATTAATGTGCTCGAGCCGACGATATCTACCCTTAGCGATGCAGACTTATCTGCAAAAACTGAAGAATTCAAACAACGATATAATAAGGGTGAAACCCTCGATAAATTATTGCCTGAAGCATTTGCAGTCTGTCGTGAAGCGGCGAAGCGGGTGATGGGCATGCGTCATTATGACGTGCAGCTGATCGGTGGTATTACCTTGCATGAAGGCAAAATCGCAGAAATGCGTACCGGTGAAGGTAAAACCCTGATGGGTACTTTGGCCTGTTATCTGAATGCCATCAGTGGTCAGGGCGTGCATGTCATTACCGTGAACGATTACCTGGCGCAACGTGATGCCGAGTTGAACCGTCCATTATTTGAGTTTTTGGGTTTAAGCATCGGCATTATTTATTCCATGCAAAATCCGATGGAAAAAGCTGAAGCTTATCGTGCCGATATTACTTACGGTACCAATAACGAATTTGGCTTTGACTACCTGCGTGACAACATGGTGTTCTCGCTGGCTGAGAAAAAGCAGCGTGGTTTGACCTATGCGATTATCGATGAGGTCGATTCGATCCTGATTGATGAAGCACGTACCCCGTTGATTATTTCCGGTCAAAGTGAAGATTCTTCACAGCTTTATGCAGCCATCAATAATATTCCACCAAAATTACAGGCACAGAAAGAAGAGAAAGTGCCGGATGGCGGTCACTTCTGGATTGATGAAAAACAGCGTTCAGTTGAAATTACTGAAGTGGGTTTTGAAACCATTGAAAGTGAATTGATTGAAATGGGCTTGCTGGCAGAAGGCGAGAGCTTGTATTCAGCGTCGAACCTGAACCTGTTGCATCATGTCACTGCAGCGATCCGTGCCCATTATCTCTATCAACGCAATGTGCAATACATCATCAACGATGGTGAAGTGATTATTGTCGATGAAAATACCGGTCGTACCATGCCGGGACGTCGCTGGTCTGAAGGTTTGCATCAAGCCGTAGAAGCCAAAGAGGGTCTGGAAATCCAGCCGGAAAACCAGACTCTGGCAACCACAACCTTCCAGAACTATTTCCGTCTGTATAAAAAATTATCCGGTATGACCGGTACTGCTGATACTGAAGCAGCGGAAATGAAAGAAATTTATGGTCTGGATGTGGTGCTGATTCCGACCCACCGTCCAATGATTCGTCAAGACCATAACGATTTAATTTATTTAAATCGTGAAGGGAAATATAACGCGATTATTCAAGAAATTCAGCGTGTGCATGAAGCTGGTGTCGCACCAATTTTGATTGGTACAGCCACCATTGAAGCTTCTGAGATTCTGTCGGATAAGCTAAAAGCGGCAGGGATCCAGCATGAAGTACTGAATGCCAAACAGCACGAACGTGAAGCCGATATTATTGCGCAGGCCGGTGCGCCGCGTGCAGTGACGATTGCCACCAACATGGCCGGTCGTGGTACCGATATTCTCTTGGGTGGTAACTGGAAGGCGTTGCTGGCTAAAATTGAAAACCCGACTCCTGAAGATGAAACGCGTCTGAAAGCAGAATGGGATGTTAATCACCAGGCTGTGCTGGATTCAGGCGGTTTGCATATTATCGGTTCCGAGCGTCATGAATCACGCCGTATCGATAACCAGCTGCGTGGTCGTGCCGGTCGTCAAGGTGACCCGGGTGTATCGCGTTTCTATCTGTCACTTGAAGATGACTTGATGCGTATTTTTGCCGGTGATCGCGTAGTCGGCATGATGCGTGCCATGGGCTTGCAGGAAGATGAAGCGATTGAGCACAAAATGGTGTCTCGCTCGATTGAAAATGCGCAGCGTAAAGTGGAAGCACGTAACTTCGATATTCGTAAGAATTTGCTGAAATACGATGACGTCAATAACGAACAGCGTAAGATCATTTATAGTCAGCGTGACGACATTCTGGCAGAAAATTCACTGCAGGATTATATTGAAGAAATGATCCGTGAAGTGATGCAGGGTGTAATCGCCAACTATATTCCGCCTGAATCGATTCATGACCAGTGGGATAGTGAAGGTCTGGAACTGGCGCTGCGTGAAGATCTTTCGATGGATCTTCCTATCGGACAATGGCTGGAACAGGACCGTCGTCTGGATGAAGAAGCTTTGGTGGTGCGCATTACCGATGAAGTACTGAACCGCTACCGTTCACGTCGTGAACAAATGGGTGAAGAATCTGCAGCTTCGCTTGAACGTCACTTTATGCTGAATTCTCTGGATCGTCATTGGAAAGAGCATCTGGCGGCTATGGATTATTTGCGTCAAGGTATTCATTTACGTGGTTATGCGCAAAAGAATCCAGAGCAGGAATATAAAAAAGAAGCTTATAACCTGTTTGTAAACATGCTCGGTACAATCAAGTCAGATGTCGTAACAGATCTGTCACGCATCCACGTACCGACCCCTGAAGAGCTGGCGGAAATGGAAGCACAGCAGCAGGCACAGGCTGAGGCAATGCGTTTGCAGTTATCTCATGAAGAGTTTGACGGCTTGTTGGCAGGCGAACATGAGGTGACGACCGAGCAAAATGCTCAGGCCAATCCGGTAGCACCAGTCTTTGAAGCACCGGCAAGTCGTAATGCACCTTGTCCATGTGGTTCAGGCCTGAAATACAAACAGTGTCATGGCAAGATCTAAACAGTGTTAAAAAAAATCAGAGCCACATGGCTCTGATTTTTTTATGTATGAAGATTTTTCAGAAATTGAATACTGTTTGCAGTCTTAGGAATTAAATGCTATTTAATGGCTCATTCAACACCTCAAAGTGGAATAACCTGAATGAAAAAAGTATTAAAAACGCTCATGATTGCCGCTTTGGCAATACCTGCCTTAAGTTTTGCACAAACTGCAGCGACCACAACAATTGATAAAGTTCAGCAAGCGGTAGGTACTAACACTGCTCAAGTACAACGTACCGATGCGCAAGTGACTGTAGCAAGCCCACGTACCGGCATTCGTTATACCTTTGCCAATCAGAATCGTCCGATTGTGTTGCAGACGGCTGCGATTGCAGCGGCAAATGCGGCAAATGCAGACCGTATTGTTGCTACAAATCCGGCACTTTCTACTGCAAGTCAACAACAAGCGAAACAGGCTTTGCTAAGCGAATCTGGACAACTTGCACAAAATTAAAAATATCTTATTTTAAAAATGTAGAAACCAGTCTTGATGACTGGTTTTTTATTGTGAAAATCTATAACAAATCTCAGGCTGGCTCAAGCTTTGGCTCGATTTTTTGTTGCAGATCAACTAAGCTGTATTTTTCCGAAAATTCAATATTGGACTTTAAAATGGCAGTTGGTGACGTATCTATGCCACAGATGCATGTGGTAAAAGGGGTTAAAATTGGTTCGGCTGAAGCTTATGTGCGCTATCAGAACCGACGTGACCTGGTGATATTTGAACTGGCTGCGGGCTCCAATGTTGCAGGAGTATTTACCCAGAATGCCTTCTGCGCAGCACCCGTGCATGTATCCAAAGCACATTTAAAAGTAACTAATCCGCGTTACCTGGTAATCAATACCGGCAATGCCAATGCAGGAACAGGTCCTACAGGCATGACAAATGCAGAAGCCACCTGTGCTAAGCTAGCTGAACTTGCAGGCGTACAGGCTGCTGAAGTGTTGCCATTCTCGACTGGTGTGATTGGTGAGCAGCTTCCAATGGAGCGTTTGCTTACAGGTTTACAGCCTGCGCTGGATTCATTGCGTGATGATGCCTGGGTCGATGCAGCAACTGGAATCATGACCACAGATACCATCCCGAAAGGTGCTTCAGAACAGTTCGAGCTGGATGGTGTGATTTATACCATGACCGGTATTTCCAAAGGTGCAGGCATGATTCGTCCTAATATGGCGACCATGCTGGGTTACGTTGCGACGGATGCACCGATCAGCCGTGAACTGGTTCAACAGTTATTAACTGAAACGGTCAATGTATCGTTTAACCGTATTACCATTGATGGCGATACCTCGACCAATGACTCGTGTATTTTTATTGCCACAGGTCAGGCCGGTGGTGCTGAAATCACTTCGACTGAAGATCCGCGTTATGCAGTGGTGCTAGACGTATTGACACGTACCATGAAACGCCTTGCGCAACTGATTGTGCGTGATGGGGAAGGTGCGACTAAATTCATTACCGTGACTGTAGAAGGCGGTGGCAACACTCAAGAGTGCTGCGATATTGCCTATAGCATTGCGCATTCACCGCTGGTCAAAACTGCGATCTTTGCTTCTGATCCAAACTGGGGCCGTATTCTGGCAGCGATTGGTTATGCCGGTGTGCCGAATTTAGACGTTGCAAAAATTCAGGTTTGGTTAGATGATGTACAAATCTGCAAAGATGGTGGTGCGGCAGCAGACTATACTGAAGCAGCCGGTGCACGTGTGATGGCCCAGGCTGAAATGACGATTCGAGTTGATCTTGGACGAGGTCAGGCAAAAGATACGGTTTATACCTGTGACCTGTCGTATGACTACGTAAAAATCAATGCAGATTATCGCTCATAATTCAGATTGTTTCTAAAGCCTCCGTTGTGGGGCTTTTTTTATATCTTGTAGTTTTTAATGACTGGTCAAAAATAGCACTTCGCCAGAGATGACCGGGATGTAGGGTGAAAGGTTCATTGAATAGTGAACCATGAGGGTAGAGTAAGAATTGTGATGAATGATGCGACCAAATTAATAGCCAATGAAGCTAAATCGATTGTGCAGGCGCATTTAGATCGTTTGGGTGTTCCTCAAGAACATCAAATGAGCCAGCAGGAAAAATTGGACAAATTTGCACAGATCAAGGCAGAGCTGGAAAAACAGGATGCTGTTTTGGTGGCGCATTATTATTGTGATCCTGAAGTGCAAGAACTGGCTGAACTGACCGGTGGCTGTGTTTCCGATTCACTGGAAATGGCGCGTTTTGGTCGCGATCATCCGGCTTCAACGCTTGTGGTGGCTGGTGTGAAATTTATGGGCGAAACCTCTAAAATTCTTTCACCCCATAAAACCGTGCTGATGCCTACCCTGGAAGCGACCTGTTCACTGGACTTGGGTTGTCCTGTCGATGAATTTACCGCTTTTTGCGATGCGCACCCGGATCATACCGTGGTGGTTTATGCTAACACGTCAGCGGCCGTGAAAGCCCGAGCCGATTGGGTCGTCACTTCAAGTTGTGCAGTGGAAATTATCGAACATCTGGACAGTCTGGGCGAAAAAATCATCTGGGCACCAGATCAGCATCTGGGTCGTTATATCCAGAAAAAAACCGGTGCAGAGATGTTGCTCTGGGATGGCGCCTGTATCGTGCATGAAGAATTCCGTTCACGCGGTATTGCCAATATGAAAGAGCTCTATCCAGATGCTGCGGTTCTGGTACATCCTGAATCACCGATGTCTGTAGTCGAGATTGCCGATGCCGTGGGTAGTACCTCACAATTAATTAAAGCAGCACAGACTTTGCCGCACCAGCGCTTGATCGTGGCTACTGATCGCGGCATTTTTTATAAAATGCAGCAGGCGGTACCGGATAAAATCCTGATTGAAGCGCCAACCGCAGGAGAGGGGGCGACCTGTCGTTCTTGTGCGCATTGTCCTTGGATGGCCATGAACGAGCTGGATGGTATCTTGCATGTGTTACAGCATAAAGATCAGGAAGTGCATGTCGATCCGGCACTTGCTGAACGAGCGAAACTGCCTCTAGATCGCATGTTGAACTTTAGTGCCGGACTAAAACGTTAAAATTTGTATAAAAAATGTCTGAAGTGATTGATAAATAAACGCTTGAAGCGTTTTTTCGGTTTTTTTTAAATATAGGTGTTGACGTCTCCGGGCGTCACGCCTAGAATGCACACCGTACCGAACGATGTTCGATACGAAAGCTGAGATGAATCGGAGCATAGCACAGCCTGGTAGTGCACCTGGTTTGGGACCAGGGGGTCGTAGGTTCGAATCCTACTGCTCCGACCAATTCTTCAAGGCAAATGATGTTTGCATCAGTAACGCGCTTGTAGCTCAGTTGGATAGAGCATCCGCCTTCTAAGCGGATGGTCACAGGTTCGAATCCTGTCAGGCGCGCCATTTGGTCGCTTGATGTTAAGAATCAAAATGATGGTGGATGTAGCTCAGTTGGTAGAGCCCTGGATTGTGATTCCAGTTGTCGCGGGTTCGAATCCCGTCATTCACCCCAACTTTTAAAGTTGAAATCGGAGCATAGCACAGCCTGGTAGTGCACCTGGTTTGGGACCAGGGGGTCGTAGGTTCGAATCCTACTGCTCCGACCATCTCCTTCAAGATGGTCGAGATAAAAGATACCGCGTTAAGCGGTTTTTTTATGCCTGAAATTTGATAATACTCTAAAAATAATTTTATTCTTACATAACAATCATTATAAAAATCTTGCGCTTGTATAAATAATAATCGATATTTGTTTTTATGCTTCTAGGGTGTGTCCTCATTTGGCTTTGCACCAAATAAATATGCAGGCTATACGGATCATAGATTTATAATTGCGTGCCAGTTTATCAAATCGAGTTGCAATAGCACGGAAATGTTTTAATCTCGAAAATGCATTTTCAACTAAATGTCTTAATTTATATAGATATTTATCAAACTCCTTATTCGATCTCTTACTGTTTGATCTCAATGGAATAATGGGAATCATATTCTTGTTCTTGGCATATATTCTAATGTGCTCAGCATCATACCCCTTATCAGCAATGAGATAAGTTGCCTCGTCTACCGTATCAATCAGTTGTTTTGCAACTTGACTGTCGTGGACGTCACCCTCAGTGATTTTAAAATCAATCGGTAATCCATTCGCGTCGGTTGCAAGATGTATTTTTGTTGTTCGTCCACCGCGTGATTGTCCAATTGCTCTTTCGAAACCATGCCGAGCTCCACTTGCATGTTGATGCACGCGTATGTAGCTTGCGTCAATGAATACCCATTCCTGATCCAAGATGCCTCGTAATCTAAAAAAAATTTATCCCACAATCCCTTGCTTGCCCAACGATTAAAACGATTGTAAGCAGTTTGCCAAGGACAAAATTCTTGGGGAATATCACGCCATGTGGCGCCTGTACGAAGTTTCCATAAGATCGCTTCCATGATATTTCTACTATTCTTTGAACAGTAACAACCGTGTAATCGCATAGTATCTTGAATTTGCTGCCAGATATCATCGGTAAGAAGAGTACGTGCCATTGAAAATATAGAAATAAAAATAACTCAAAGGAGGATTTTAAGTATTTAAAACCAATTCTTCAAATGAGGACACGCCCTA
>NZ_JBLVOM010000004.1:0-32598 GCF_053543775.1 Acinetobacter endophylla
TACAATTCCCAACGTCGGCGTTGTAGCCTTATGGTTTCTGGGATACGTTCTTGTAGAGTGGCAACTTCCGCAACACTTTTACCTTCAGAAAGCCAGAGAATAGTTTGGGCACGTTGTCTTTCACGCCAATGTTTTGCATGCTTGGCCAGAAAAATGAGTCGTTCTCGCTGTTCTAAACTAAGTGGTACAGAAACAATTCGAGGCATGTGTGAACATCTGTTAACTAAAAAAACTTTTTCGCATGATTAGTTATTTTTGTCAACTTACTGTTCGTTATAATTCTCATGAGCTGAATGATTTATTTATAAGGAATAAAAGATTTGATTATTTAACTATGAATGCTAAGGTTAATATAAACAGTGATGATGTGTCATACATATATGTATATGATAAATTAAATGGTGATTTTTTAAAGGTTAATAATATTAATGGCATCCCTGCTAATTATTCTCGCAAAGATTTGAAATTAAGAAATAAGAATCAAAACGATTTTAAACGTAAAATTAATAGAATTCATGATGAAAAAGTAAATGAGGTAAATCAAAATATAAACTCTGTTGTGAGTAAAAGTAAATATGATCAAAAAGCTTTAAGGAGAATGAAAATATCAAGTGATAATCTGATCATTAAACCATCTAAAAAGGTAAAAGTAATTGATCTAGAATTTCAAGAATCTATTTATGCGGATGGAGGACTATTTGATGTCGATGATTAATGAAACTCAATTAGCGAAAATTGCAAATGTTGAATCAATTTATATTCCATATCAAAATATCCAGATAGCTAAAAATAAGCTTAGAGAAGTATTGGAGTTAAATAGTTTTCTTGCTGAACCTGAATGTGTATTACTAACAGGTAATAGTGGCTCTGGTAAGACTTCATTTATAAAGCAATTCGTTAGTCACTATCCTGTGATTTATGAGGATGAAGTAGACATCAGGACTGTGATCTATGTAGAGATCCCTTCTCAAGCAAGTATTAAAGACCTTTGCCTGGTAATACTTAAAGCTTTTGAAGATCCTTTTGATAATAGTAAATTAACGAAATTAGCACTTAGTGAAAAAGTTATTAATTTTGCTAGACAAGCTAAGACGAAACTTCTGATTTTAGATGAATTTCAACATCTTACAGAAAAGTCTACTTTAACCAAGGTGGATAATCTTGCTAACTGGATCAAGAATTTTATAAATGTTACAAGAATTCCAGTTTTAATAGTAGGTATGCCTGAATCCGAATATATACTTGCTGAAAATACTCAACTTAGTAGAAGATTCTATACTAGATATAAGCTTGAGTTCTTTTCATTATCTAATGAAAAGGATGTAGCTGTTTATTATAAGTTTTTAAAAAATTTAAGTAATAAACTGGAGTTTGAAAACTCTAATATCTTAATTGAAAAATTTTATTCTATTTCATTGTATTACGTAGCTAACAAGAATTTAGCATTATTTATGCGAATCATAAGATTTGCTTGCCGAATTGCCATTTTGGAGAATGTTAACTACCTTAAATTTGAACATTTCTTTCATGCATTGAGCGAGTTGCGACACTATACATATATTAATGATTTTATTTATGATTATCATAAAAGAAATTATGAGTTAATTAAAACATATCTAGTAAATGAAAAAGTTGATTGGAGTAGTATTGATGAACAGTTTAGTCATCAGACCGAATCCATTAGATAATGAATATATCCTAGGATATGTTTTTAGGATTATAAAATTAAATTATATTCATGATGCACACCAGTATCTTTCTCGATTTACAAATGCTAAATCTTTAAGAAAGTGTTTAACAAATATACTTGCTCAAGAATTTGATATTGCTCTGTTCTCAAAACATCTTAGAAAAGATACTAATTTCCTCAAGGATCTTTACTGCGAACAACAATTATATAAATCTACGTCTAATTGCCCAACTATTTGTAGTTTATGTTATGCAGAACAAGGCTTTATTAATAAAAAATGGATGTCCCCATTACAAGTAATCTGCGAAAAACATCTAGTATTTTTAACTAACAAATGCAAACATTGTGGTCGTGTTCTGGAATGGCAATTTATGCAATTTCATATCTGCCGTACATGTAAAGAACCGATCTCTTCTGACCCTATAGATCCTTTGCTACTATCCCAGTCATTGTATTTAGATTATATCTTGAATAAGAAAAGGCTGTATTCTCTTTCTGATCAACAACTTGCCAATACCCTTTCTTTCTTTTTAATGCTAACTGAAAGTCACTCTTATATTAATTCTCAAAACAGCTTCTATCGATCACATGACTATTCTCAAAAAAATATATTAGAAAGTTATGACTGTGCACTTAACTATTTTTTAAAAAATAACTTATTTGAAGATTTCTTAATACGATTATATGAAAACACTCCTTATGATGCCCAGCATAGGAGTAGAATATACGACTGTTTCATCCACATTGATCAATATATAAATGACAAGTTTGTAAGACAGCAGCTAATTAATTCTATAAAGAAATGTTATTTTCTAAAATATAAAATCAGTCAATCTAGTTATAATAAAATTGAATCTATTATTAACTCTAATAGCAATTATCATAATAGTCATATTGGGATAAATAATATTAGACGAGAAATTTTTGATTTAATAACTCTTTTTCAATTTAAGTACATTACTAAGACTGATTCTTATACATTGAGATTTCTTATTGAAAATTGTTTTATAGATGTACTCAAATCTAAAAATGGGACTTATCAATACATCTCCATATATTCTCTATATAAGCTTATGAATTTATTGAAAATTAATTCATCAATTCTAAATAATAATGATGAAAAAAATTCAATTAAATTTCAAGATCTAAGTATAGAAGATAAAAAAAACTTTCTTTATTCTATATTAGACGGTAATCCTTGTAAGTATGAATATAATGTACTAACAGGTATTGACGATATCAACATTGTAATTAATCACAACTTATAAAGTATTCATAATAAATCATCCTAACTTTTTATCTAAGATTTCATTATTAGCTTTAATTTCTGAAAAAAATCGTCCACTGGTTATAATTTCATATTTAACTTGAAATCACTATGAATTTCAAAATTAAGTTTATTTTTATAAAAAACTGTCATAAATAAATCAGTTACTTAGATTGGTTTAGATTTCAAAATTAACTTTTATGGACACTTGTCCATAAAAGTGAATTTTGAAATTTTTAGAAGAAAATTGAATTAAATGGAAATCTCATCTCTACTCATGTCTTTAGCTAGATTTAACAGCCATTCTGGTGCAGAGAAAGATTCATCCAGAATACAGAGCAGCTCGGTTCGGCTGTCGGAAAGCAGATGCCGTACCTGCGCTGCAGTAAAAAACAGAGGCACCGGAATCACGGTCATGCCGGCTTTTTGTGCGGCAAGATCGACCACAATCCAGTCGATGCTGTTCACGCCCCATAAGGTCAGACGTCGCAGATTAAGCTGCATGAAACTGGCACTCAATAATTCTATCCGCCGTTGTAGTTCCGCATAGCTCAGTGTTGCCTGTGCGGTAACCACAGCTTCTCGCTGCGGATACTGGTGTGCTTGTAGGCTGATACGTTCAAATAAAGCAGTCATCATTTAAATTCTGTGCCTCGCTGATCAAGCAAAATGCTTTAATGACTAAATTGATAAAGTTGACGAGCGACTTGTAGGGCTTCTGCCACATCAATCGCCAGCACATAAGGTTTCTGCTGGTAATAACTCTGCCCCACAGGCGTTGTGCCTCTCCAAGGACTTGCGGATCAGCCTTTTCAAGCACATGAAAACGTAATCCCATCTGTTGCAACACATAACGTACTGCAGTTGTTCCGGTACATACTGCCCATTCGATGTGTTGCTGCGAGAGATGAAAAACCAGAAAGGCCACCATCAGTTTGGCTTTGTCCATATCTAGTGCTGCCAGATTGCCAATTTCTACTACTTTGTCTCGGCTGACCCTGGTCTGGCTCAGTTTGCTTAATATGTTTTCAACGGGTTCATCGAGATACTGTTCCAGAAAGGCATTAAATTGATTTAAATGCTGCATACCAATCACCACCTGCATCTCGGCTCCGTGATAACCGGCAAACAGGGTCGAAGAGAAGCTCGATACAGTGGCCTGATGGACTTGCTGATATTTTTCCTGAATAAAATTTTCCAGGCTACTGCGTTCAGGTGTCTCGCTTTGTTCTACAGTTTTGACCGTCAAATGTAGCGATTGATCCTGTGCTGAAATTACCGGATACGCCGGAGGTACTTGTAGTAAAAATTTATTGTGATGGGTTTGTTTTTTATATTCAGGCTGCTTGAAATATCCATCCAAATAATGAATCTGATCAGATGACTGAGGATCAAAACTAAACTTGATCATTCGGCTCATACCACGAAATTAACTTGGTACTCAAGATAGAAGTCCAAACTTAAAAAATTCTTAATTTTGTGCAAAAGAATGTAAAAGCTATGTGTATAAAAAATCCAGAGAACGGCCGGTTTTTTTAAGAGCATTTTAAGATTGAAAATTTAAGTTAATCCTATCTCTTGTTAACTGAAACTGTTCTATGTCTTCCTACCGCTCACCTTATAAAGGCACCTCAGGAACGCAGCGTATTTTTAATGCGACCCGTTATTCCCTGGCTGGTTTTAAAACCGCCTTTCAAAATGAGGCTGCCTTCCGGCAAATTCTGCTGATCAACCTTATTTTGATTCCTCTAAGTTTTTGGATGCCGGTTAGTCCAGCTGAGCAAGCGCTGATGGTCGCCGTATGCCTACTGGCGTTGATCATTGAACTGATTAACTCAGCGATAGAGGCAGTGGTAGATCGTATTTCCATGGAACGGCATGAACTGTCTAAAAATGCCAAGGATATGGGCAGTGCGGCTCAGTTTGTAGCACTTAGTTTAATTGCCCTGACCTGGGGCATCATTTTGGCTGGTCATTTGATTTGACCTCTGCTCTTGCTACTGCCTGAAATGGACAACTTAAAAATGATCACTGACCGTTCCCGGTTTTTACTGACCCAAACTTTACTTTTGATCTTCAGTTTTTTGATTCTTCTCAACTTCTTTGACATTGGAGGAGTGCTGGACTTACAACTCATCTATCCCTTTATCGATGATCATGGTCAATTTCCCCTTCGAAAACAATGGGCACTGGCAGAACTCAATCATCGCTATGTGAAAGACCTGCTGATTCTAATGTATATCACATTATTACTGGGCTGGTTGGCATCACTGAAATGGCAGAACTGGTATATACGGCGCTGGGAATTTGGCTATTTTTTTAGCATGGTAGTGCTGACCACAGCCTCGATCGGAATTTTAAAATCCCAGTCAGCCCATGCCTGTCCCTGGGATATGACCATACCTACCCATAATGGGATTTTGTGGGATTTTAGTGCCACTGCAGGCCACTGTTTTCCTGGAGGGCATGCATCTAGTGGTTTTGCTTTAATGGCCGGCTATTTTGTTTATCGCATTTCTAACCGCAAGCGTGCTTATTTTCTTCTGATCGCTGCAGTAATTTTAGGGTTGGCCATGGGCTGGGCACAAATGATGCGCGGTGCACATTTCCTGAGTCATAACCTTTGGACTGGCTGGATTATCTGGTGCATGAATGTCATTGGCTATACGCTGTTTAGCCACAAACTCCCCCAATAGAAAAGACCACTCCTATACGCTCTAGTATCAGGCAACCTTAACTCCAAAAACTAGAAGCCTATTTGTTTAGGCTTTGGCCAAAGGAAACTTGACCTGTACACAAAGGCCACTCAGATTGACACTTCGCGAAAATTCTAGTGTTCCACCCAAGCGCTCGGTGGCTTTATCTACAATGGATAAACCCAAACCGCTGCCAATTTCTGCATGGTTATGTATCCGGTAGAAGCGTTGCCGGATCTGATTGAATTGAGCGGGATCTATCCCTACCCCGCTGTCTTCAATCTGTAAAACCGCCTGCCGGCCTTGCTGGAAAATCGACACATTAATTACGCCATCCTTCGGGCTATATTTAATTGCATTATCAATTAAATTATAAATAATCGAGTGCAAGGCCGAAGCTTGGCCCTGAATCAATAGTTCCTGTTGCTGCTCTACCCCTAAATCAATCTCTTTCTGTAGTGCCAGTTGAATCAGTTCTTCGATACAGGTGACTGTCATTTGATTCAGTGATAGCAATTGAACAGGCTCACTTAAACCTTCGGTCACATCCTGTTTGGCCAGACTTAATAACTGGTTGACCAGATGCTGCATGCGCAAAATGCCTTGACTCAAATTATGGATAGACTCGCTTTGAGGGAACTGCTGCAGTAAAATTTGTAACTGTAAATTCAAGGCCGTCAGGGGCGTGCGTAATTCATGTGCAGAATCCGCTACAAATTGACGTTGTTCCTGCTGGGCCAGAGAGATTCGGCCAAACAGATAATTCATTTCCTGAATAGTCGGTTCCAGCTCTAGGGGATAATCTTTCATTGCAATTGGCTTTAAGTCTTGTGCCTTGCGGCTGGCCAATTCAGTTTTAAAATCATTAAGGGGCTGAAAATTTTTCCGGATCATCCAGCCTAAGCCAAATACTGCAAAAGGTAAAAAAAGCACATAAGGAAGAAACATATTGGCTGCCAGTTCCAACGCCAGTTCCTGCCGGACATTTTGCTGCTGGCTCACCTGAATCTGTAATTGCTTACCAGGAATAATATAAGTTAACCAGGTTCCATATGGCGTTTGATGCTTGTAGAAACCTGCTTTCCTGACCGGTGCCACCAGAACATCTTGCGGATGGAAGGAAGTGGCTGTATCTGTATAGGACCAGATATCTACAAATAAATCTTCTTCACTGTATTGTTTGGATAGATCGATTTGACTCTGCAGGGGCTGCGGATGATTTTCTGCAATACGCTCTGCCAGACTTTGCATCTGTTTATCCAGTACTTCATTAATTTCTTCGAGCGCAATCCGGTATGCCGAAAAGATCAGCACACAGCCCAGTACTACGCTAAATAATGAAATATAAATAACCAGACGTTTTTGCAAGGAATAACGTTTCTGCATGGCGCTCATCCTAAGCGATATCCTAGCCCACGTATGGTACGGATGAAGTCTTTTCCTAATTTTGCCCGCAGATGATGGATATAGACTTCCACCGTATTACTAATGACATCACTATCAAAGTCATAAAGCTTGTCTTCCAGATCATTCTTGGAAAAAATTTTATTCGGATGATTTAACATGGCCATTAAGATGGACCATTCCCGATTGGATAATTCTATAGCCTGTCCATTAAACAGAGCGATATGCTGCTCCAGATCTAGTTCCAAACCACTGTGTGATAATTTCTTATTCGTATCTATCCCGGTATTTTTTAAACCACTACGGCGTATTAAGGCATGAATACGGGCCAGTAACTCGTCAAATTCATAAGGCTTGATTAAATAGTCATCTGCTCCCTGATTCAGCCCATCCACCCGGTTTTGTAACTGATCCCGGGCGGAGATAATCAGCACCGGTAAATTCGGAAACTTCTGCCGGATATTTTTTAGCACCAGCATGCCATCCATCATCGGCAAGCCTAAATCGAGCAGGACAATATCGTAGACCTGCTGCTGTAACTGTTTTAAACCCTCAATCCCATTATTGACCCAATGCACATCAAACTGATGCAGCTTGAGCAATGTTTCAGTCGACTCGGCAATCATAAAGTCGTCTTCAATAATTAGTATTTTATGCATTTCAAGCTCTGTTCTTTAATGATGGTGAGCATTGTGCAAGCATATCATTTTTAGCTTCAATCACTTGCGTTTTTATATCCAGCAAGCTTAATAAGCTGGGGAAAAGATGATCCTGACTACGGGCTTGGTTGGTCTGTCCTTTGAGACAGCTGATCTGCTGGATATTCTGCTGCTTCCAGGCATCGGAGAACCACATCAGCATCGGGACATGGGTTTGCTGAGTGGGCGCCATGCTATAAGGAGCACCATGCAGGTATAAACCATGCTCTCCGGTGGATTCTCCATGATCAGACAGGTACCAGAAACCGGTCTGATATTGAGTCTGCTGCTTTAAAGTTTCAATGATCTGGGCAAGAACATGGTCTGTATATACAATCGAATTATCATAGCTATTCTTTAATTCTTCTGTACTACAGCCCTGAATAGCATTGGTATTACAGGTCGGTTGAAATGGCTGATATGGCGCTTTGGAACGCTTGTAATATGCGGGGCCATGACTACCCATCTGATGCAGTACAATTAATTGTGGGGTCGGGTTGTTTTTATCCAGATGCGCCAGATAATCTTTCAGGCTATCTACCAGAATTTCATCAAAACATTCACCACCAGCATCACACCACTTCTGTTTCAGTTGTGCCGGAATCTGATACTTTTGTACCCGGTCACAGGCACCTTTACAGCCTGAGTTATTATCAATCCAGGTCACCTGATACCCGGCGCGCTGCGCAATATCCAGCAAACCTTCTCGGTGGCTGGCTAGCTGCTCATCATAGGTTTCCCGTGACATGCCCGAAAACATACAAGGGACTGAAACGGCTGTTGCAGTTCCACAGGAGCTGACCTGATTGAAATTAATCACCGCCAACTTGCTCAGTTCAGGATTGGTATTGCGCGCATAGCCATTTAAGGCAAAACTCTCGGCACGTGCAGTTTCTCCAACAACTAGCACCATTAATTTAGGATGCTCCTGCATTTGGGCCTGCTGTAACAGATGAGCATCTTCGCCAAAAGCCACCAAAGGTAAATTCGCTTTAGGTGCTTTCTTTTTATAATAGGATAAGGTGGACGCGATGCTATTTTGTGGAGAAAGCATTCCCTTCAGATCACGGTGCTCTCTGAAGATGGCTGCATAGTCGACATAGAAGCAGAACAATAAACCTAGAATCAGTCCGAGTGAGACTACACTGCTCAGGCTTTTATGCACCAGCTGATGCCCAGTCGATGTAGGCTGAATTTGAAGCATCCAGACGATGCCGAGTGGAAATATTACAAATCCCAGTGTCCAGATGATCAGTCGCATTGACCAAAGATCACGGACTTCACGGGCATCAGTTTGCAGCATATTCTGGATCTGGTCAGGCGTAATAACGACCCCCAGACTATTGACAAAATAAGCACTAAAACCACCCAGAATGATCAGGACACTGGCCAGTATTTTGGCGTTCCATTTCCAGTTCAGCCACTGTAATACCAAGTTGTAAAAGGCAATGATGATCAATGCCGTGGCGGCCAGTAACAGACCTGCTTTCAGATTGGCATAAGGCGTAAATTCATGAATTTTCTGATAGAAAGCAAAGTTTAGGATCAGTCCTAGCCAAATAGCCAGTAACATATTGAAGCCTGAAAGACTGATCGACTTTTTAGGTCGCTGACTAAAAGAAGACGAATGGGAAAACAGCTTCAGCATGATCCATGGCTCAAAGACTTTAAGATGCTTTAGCCTAGAATCTGAATCTTAAAAATGACTTAAAATGATTGGATCATTTCATAATATATGCAAACCAGCCCTTCTTTATTTCAAACTCAGGAAAATAAAGATAAGCCCTAACATATGTAGAATCTGGCTAGGCGCAAAATACAGGAAAAACTTCCCTCCCCCGGTCACAAAAGAATTGATACTTTTAGACACCGCATGTGCCGCAAGTCCAATCATGACCGCATAAATTAAAGTCAGGTTGTGAGGATTTCCCTGTATCACTACACCTGCTACAGCAGCATGCACTTCAAATAAAGAGGCTAAAAAAGTGCCTAAAATTAAGCCGCTATCCCCCAGTAGAAGATTCGCGCCGTAAATCCCAGCCTGGATTAAGGTCAAACTGACCGCAATAATTACCGCTTCTTTTATACTGAACATCCGGCTATCAATTTCTTGTATTTCATTAATGCTCATACTGTTATCCGCTTGGGGAGTTCGATAAATCAAGAATCCGGCAGCAATACATAAAATTCCGATGCCCACCAAACTCGGAATTAGCAGAAACTTGAACCATTCTACGCTCACTCCCAGAACAATCAGCAAGAGCTGTCATAAGGTGGCAATACAGGAGATTAATCCCGCACCTGCATTTAATTTAGCACTGGCCTGTCCGGATCGAACTTGCATGCCCAAACTGGCAATTGTGGCCGTACTGGAGACAAATCCCGAGGCTAAGGCAGATAAAATAAGCGCCTTATCATTGGACAGGATTCGTTTTGCCACATGTGCCATGGACTGCACAATCAAGATTAAAATTAGTAGTTTCAGGATGATATAGGGATTCAGTACGGCGCCCCACAAGGGCTTATTGGGCATGACCGGCAACGCAATCAATATCAAAGCCAATAAAAGTAGCCCATCTCTTAACTCATAGCTTTGGATCGTTTTTCCGGCAAATTGATGCAGTGTCTGTTTGCCCATCAGGATGATCGTAAGTAGAACCGCCATCCCTGCAGCAAGTGGGATATTCCAAACACAAATAGCGCCAATGATATAGGTCATCAAAAAAGCCAGTTCAGTGGTAGAGCCGATATCCTGCTTCTGTTGAAACAGGCTATACACACAAAACAGGCTGACGGCGACGGTTCCTATTACTCCAATATAGAGATGCAAAAGGAAACATGAAGCACCCAATAAAGCTGTAATCGTAAATGATCTTAATCCTGCAAAACTCTGCTCATTGTTATTGTTTTTATGACGTTCACGCTCAAGCCCAATTAAAAGCCCACAGCCTAATGCCGACAGCATGATGGTCAGTAATTCCTGAAAAGATAAACTTTGCAAAAGCATATTCAAGAGCATTCACCTTGTGTCATCCAGTGACTGTACGTATTTTTAGTATATAAACAGTTTTTTAAAGCAGCACATCAATTTAACTGCTGTATCTTTAAATTCTAGGCTATAGATAGCTGTAAATTATTGCATTAGTCCGCCATTCATCCTTGTTGATGGTCTACCTAATTCCTTATTCTTAGTAGACCAGTTTAATCAAAATTACGGAAGTTAATAAGCTTTTAAATCTAAAATATTTTAATCCTACATCAGCTCCAGGATTAGACAGACTCTGTTTCCCCGACCTGATGATAGGCACGATTAAAATAAACCAAAGCTTGATCTTCCTGATTCTGTTGAATGGCAACAATCGGACAAATCAAAATCGTATGTGTACCAACTTCCTGGATCTGCCCAATTTCACAATCAAAGCTCACCAGTGCATCTTTAAGTACAGGAGAACCTGTTTCTAATTCAGTCCACTCACCCTGTTCAAATCGTTGTTCAGAACTGAATTTTGAAGATGCAAAAACATTTGAAAGATGCGCTCGATCTGCACTGAGTACATTTACGCACAGCACTTTATTTTCAACAAAGTTGATATAAGAACGCGATGATTTATTCATACAAACCAACAATGTCGGTGGTGTATCGGTCACGCTACACACGGCAGACGCAGTAAAACCATGACGACCTGAATCGCCCATCGTGGTCACTACATTCACTGCACTTGTTAATAAAGACATTGCGTTTCTAAAGTCTGTCGCTTCAACCATCACCGTATTCCAATATTCAGCTTTTTATAAAGAGCGTTATATCACTCAAATGATACTTTCAATCTTTTAAAAGCATCATGGATTCACTTTAATTAGCGAGATAATTCCTGACGAATAATCTCAGCACCTGCACTGAGTGCATTGAGTTTGCCACGAGCCACTTGGCGACCAAGTGGTGCCATGCCACAGTTGGTTGATGGATAGAGTTTGTCTGCATCCACAAACTGAAGTGCTTTACGCAACGTATTTGCCACTTCTTCAGCTGTTTCAATTTGATTACTTGCGACATCAATCGCACCGACCATGACTTTTTTACCACGAATCAACTCAATCAAATCCATCGGAACACGTGAGTTATGGCATTCGAGCGACACAATATCAATTTTTGATTTTTGCAGTTTCGGAAATGCTTCTTCGTACTGACGCCATTCTGAGCCTAAGGTCTTTTTCCAATCGGTATTGGCTTTAATACCATAACCATAGCAAATGTGTACCGCAGTTTCACACTTCAAGCCTTCAAGTGCACGCTCTAAAGTTGCCACACCCCAGTCATTCACTTCATCGAAGAACACGTTAAATGCAGGTTCATCAAACTGGATGATATCCACGCCAGCCGCTTCAAGCTCGCGAGCTTCCTGATTCAGGATCTTGGCAAATTCCCAAGCCAGTTTTTCACGGCTCTTGTAGTGACCGTCATATAGCGTATCAATCATGGTCATTGGACCAGGCAGTGCCCATTTAATCGGTTGATCTGTGAGAGAACGTAAGAATTTGGCATCTTCAACAAAGACAGGTTTTTGACGAGAAACTTCACCCACGACTGATGGCACGCTCGCTTCATAACGATCCCGGATTTTGACCGTTTCACGCTGATTGAAGTCAACGCCTTCAAGGTGCTCAATAAATGTGGTCACAAAATGCTGACGGGTTTGCTCACCATCGCTGACAATATCAATGCCTGCTTGCTGTTGTTCATGTAGGGACAAACGCAGTGCATCTTGTTTTGCATCGAGTAATTCCTGGCCTTCCAATTTCCAGGGTGACCAAAGTTTTTCAGGTTCTGCCAGCCAAGACGGTTTCGGTAAGCTGCCTGCAGTTGATGTTGGGAGTAGCTTTTTAGGTTGTAAAAGTGCCATGTCTAATCTTCTATCTCTATATTCGTAAAATAATGTGGTGTATTAAGCAGCGCGTTCTTGGTCAGCAGTAGTTTTGATTGTGAACTCTGCAGCCCATTGCTCCAGAATGTCTTTATAAGGTTTGATAAAGTGTTCTTCCGTCCACTTCGCTTGCTTCACTGCCAACTGACCACGCTCAATACGGTCATACACAATTTGAGTCAATGAATAATCTGGATACTCAAGGCTGGGTTGATACACCTGACCCGCAGCAGAATTCGCATTATAAATTTCAGGACGATAAATCTTTTGGAAGCTTTCCATGGTGCTGATCGCACTGATCAACTCCAGATCGGTATAATCACATAATAAGTCACCTGCGAAATAAAATGCTAAAGGTGCAGCACCATTTTCAGGTTTGAAATAACGGACGGTTAAGCCCATTTTTGCGAAGTATTCATCGGTTCGTGAATGCTCATCATTTTTATATTCTATACCCAATACAGGATGCACATTCGCGGTACGGTAATAGGTTTTCGAGGTTGAAACGCTCAAACAAATCACCGGCTGTTTTTTAAATTCTGCTTTAAATACTTCAGAATTGACGAGATATTGATAAAGCTTGCCATGTAAATCACCAAAATTTTCTGGCTTGGTCGATGTTGGATTTTTCTTGATATGTTCAGGAAGTACCACGCTAAAATCATAATCGCGGACATAAGACGAGAAACTGTTGCCAATCATGCCATCAATACGCTGATTGGTTTGATGATCAATAAACGTGATTTTTAAAGTTTCAATTGCAGGGAATGTTTTACCATTTCCTTCAACATCCAGGTCAACTGAAATAATGTCGATTTCAACTGAATAACGATCTGCTTTTGGATTATCCCAATGTGCCAATGCATTAAAACGGTTATTGATCATTCGTAGAGTGTTACGCAAATTCTGTTCGCGACTTTCGCCACGCGCCAAATTGGCAAAGTTCGTCGTCAGACGTGTGCTATCTGCAGGTTGATAGTTTTCGTCAAAACGAATGCGCTTAATTGAACATGCAAACTTTTTACTCATTGTGATTCACTACCCTAAGTTCTAATAACCAAATTTCTGAATAAGCCTAGTTATACGTGAACGTTAAGATGAATAAAACTGATTTAAACTCAATGAAAAGTGAATCTTATTCATTCTTGGTTGTTCTTAAGATATCAAGATCACTTAATAAAGAAAAATATGACAGATTTTTTCTATGTAATTTTAGGGTTTAATAGATGATAAAATAATGAATATTAATAACTTAAGATAAATTCTATCGAATATTAAGTGGATGAAATTGAGGGGTAAATTCAAAGAATGGTTTTATAGCTTATTAGATGCAATTTAGAAGTGAATGAATGAAACTCATCTAAAGATTAGAAAATATCAGTCTATTCACTGTGTGTGATTTCAAATCTAATTGTTAGATATCAAGGTTTAAACATTCTACTTATTCGTATCGGACAAATTTTAATCTTAAAATTGGCTACTTTAAAAGACATTGAATAATATCTTCTTTATTTCTAAATTAAACAAATTAAATTTTCTTAAATATAATATCGCATCTTTTTTACACAATTTCTTTACAATTCTTTATGTAATAATTTAATTGGAAACTAACACTTTTATATTATTAGACTCCTTAAAAAGTAATTTTAATGAAAAAAAACTGGCTGGTCAGAACAAATCAAACCATTACCTTTTTGCCCATGGTCATAGTTATATTTATAGGACTAATTGGCTATGAATGGGTACGTACAGAACTGGTCGGAAGCTGGATTCTTCTAATTGGCTTTATTCTGCTAGGCCGCTTTTTAAATGTAGTTCAGTCCGTTGTACTAAGTATTGTCATTTTTATTATTCTTTTTATTTATATTTTATTTAATGTCCAGGCTGACAGCATGGATATCAATACTCGCTTCTTGCAGCTTTTTATTCTACCTGTAGCGCCACTTCTACTTAGTATTTACTATGAAATGATGTCGACCAACATGCAAACCGACAATTTACTGGATACTTATCGTAAAAATCTGACCCATAAAACATTACCTATCAGTACTTATTTCTATACCCAAACTCAAGTTCAGGATATGTTAAATCTGAATCTGATTCCTCAATACGATGAAATTTATATAGAAATTACCAACCACAGTTTATTAAGAGATATGTTGCAGGTGGATGAACTAAAACTGTTGCAACAAAAAATTATCCATGTGCTGGAAAATAAGTTTGAAGTTCCTCACTTTTCCTTTACTGATAGCCGGCTCTCGGTCTTGCGCGTAATTACGATTGCCGATCGAGAATCTACTATTTCCAAACAACTGATTGAAAAAATCAAACAGATTGAACTGATTAAAACAGAGATTACTCATTTACCCCATCATCAGGGCCGACCCTCCTTGGAGGAACGCCTATGAGTCATTTTTTGCATGTCTGCGGTCTGATCGTTTCAGTCAATACACTGCCTGACCCGGTACTGAGTTCTTACTATCAACAATATTATCAATGTGAGCTTAAAACAGCCGATCCGGTTCAGCAGCAAGATTCCTCAGATATTAAGCAAATTCCAGCCTATTTCCCAGCTCCTAGGAAGTTATGGCCGATATTTAGCTTTGATCAAATACATTACGAAACTTATCAAAACATGAAAAATCAGGCTATTAAACCGGGTTTAATCATTCCTGAAAATTTCATGAAACCGTCAATCTACTTTCAGATCAAACAGGAGGTTTCGGAAGGTGCTATCCCGATTCTTGATCTAAGCAGTATTGAACCAAAGCGTTTTCGCGGACTTGCGACCCTCGCCACCAGTGCAGGTCTACGTCCCATGGCTGCCTATATACAGGATGGCTGGAATCCGAATCTCAAAACTTTACCTGCGGGACTTTACATTGTTCAGGCCAATCCAGGACAACTGCCTTTACCCGCCCGTTTAATTCAATCTGGTCAGCAACAATTTTACACCGCCTACCCACAAACTGCTTTCAATGGTACCGGAATTATCCTGAATCCTGAGGTGCCACTTGCCGAAAGTGAGATTGCTTATCCTGAATTGGGAATTTCCTGGACATTTTTAAATACACGCTTTGACAGCCAACTGAACCGGGTGCATACCAATCCACTCGGCTATATCTTGCTCTCAGCAGGAATCATCATCTTGCCATTACACCTGGTGCTCTCGACCCATTACCCTAATTTATTAAGCTTCTGGGGTACCTCAACTTCCTGGGCATCCGTTGTTGTGATCGTTATCTTAATGCTCATCCTCCTGATCACCATGTTATGGCGGAGGTTCAAAAAATCATGAGCATGATCGATATTCTGTTTATTACCGGCTTTATCGGGATCTGGATTCCACAGGCCTTTTGGGCCTGGCTCAGCTTTTCTGCCTGGCGTTATTCGATTCGAGCCAGTCAGGAACTGACCAATTTACCAATACCTGAACGTTGGCCCATGCTGAGTGTGCTGGTGCCGGCATATAACGAAGCACTGGTGATTGAAGATACCTTACGCTCTCTAGCTGCACAGGATTATCCGGCTGAAAGCTATGAAGTACTGCTGATTAATGATGCCTCCAAAGACAATACCCAGGAAATTGCCGATCGTATGGCAGCCGAATTTCCAGTCATTCGGGTCATCAATGTGCCTAAAGGTCAAGGCGGTAAAGGTAAATCCAGAACTTTGAATAACGGACTCAAACACGCCCGCGGAGAATTGATTGCGGTTTATGATGCGGACAGTACGCCAGAGCCGGATTGTGTACGGCTGATTGCCCAGACCTTGCTGGCAGATTCTAGTCTGGTCGCAGTGAATGGCAAAGTTCGTACCCGCAACTGGAAAGACAGCCCCCTTAGTACCTTTATCGCTATCGAGTTTATCTATTTCCAGTGGATTTTTCAGGGTGGACGCTGGCTGCGTTTCCGTCTTTCCACCCTAATGGGAACCAATTATGTGATCTGGCGAGATGCACTCGATATTCTAGGCGGATTTGACGAAAAATCCTTGGTCGATGACACCGAAATGAGTTACCGGATTTTTCTGGGACATAAACGGATTAAATGGGTGCCTTATGCCGTAGGCTGGCAACAGGATCCGGGTGACCTGAATATTTTTATCAAACAACGCTCACGTTGGACTCAAGGTAACTTTTATGTAACCCGTAAATATTTAAGAACAGCGCTCCGGCATCCTTTTCCAATCGGAATGGAAATCGGCAACAATATTATGTGTTACATCATTTTTGTGCCAGCCCTCTTCTTAAGTCATATGACGCTGGTGGTTGGTCTACTCGGTATTGATGGCACTACAATTCCCGGTCCTTTTACCTTGCTTTTCATCTTGGCCTTTATTCTTTATCTGGTCCAGATCTGGTTTACCCTCAGTCTGGAAAAAGAAGTGCCTAAACGATTTTACTTCTATGCCTTTATCGCTTATTTCTCCTATTCACAAGTATTTCTCCTGATTGTCTTTAAAGCCGCCTGGGACATGTTAAAAGGCAAAATCAAGGGTGAGGGAATTACTTGGTACAAGACAGAACGAAAGAAGGAAAAAAAATGATCATGCACATAAAAACAGCTCCTTTGAGATTAATGTCTTCACTTATCTTGGCATTGTCTAGTGCACCTCTCTATGCGGCCACCTGGAAGCTTGATGATGTAGTTGCACGGCATGTAGAGCAAACTGCACCTTACTTTTTTTATGTTGGAAAAGGTGAAAGCTGGCAGGATGTCCAGTTCAGCAGTCAGTTCGATGTACAGGGTAGCAGTACAGTGATTGTCCGGTATGACAATCAGCTGATTCATCAACAAAATTTGAGTGGTAAAGGCACATTAAATTTTAGCCTCCCCCCTGCCGACAGCGGTTTTCATCGGCTGGATATCAGTATTTTACAAAAACCAGGACCTGGACAAAGTACTGCCAATATTTGTCTTGAATCAAGCAATTTACTGACTACCTTGACTCAACCAAATCTGAGTTACCAATCGCAGCGTAACAGCATGCAGCTGAATCAACTCCCGGATGTCCTGTTCAATAGCCAATTGAACCGCTCAGAACCGGTACAGGCACTGCTAGGTTTTAATACGGCAAATTTCCTGGAAGCCACCATGATGAGTAGGCTGGCAACTGCCTGGAATTTTGCGACACCTGTGCAATGGCGGCTAAATACCACTCCTGAATCAGCACCTGATTTCATGATCAATATTCAGCGTTCGGCCGCAAAATTACCCGCAGCACGGATGAGTCTAAATCAGGTTAACCAGGTACCAAGCCTGACGATTGAATACTCTTCAGAATCCCAATTATTGATGGCCGTCAATGCCCTGCTCAATCAGCAATATCTGGCACAACTAAATACTGCAACAGCGAGTTTAAATGGCCCTGTCGCACGACCAAACTGGGCCAGTGTACGCCGTTTTGAAAGCTTGGCTGATCTGGGCATTTCCGATTTCAAACTAGACAATACTCCCAAAAATATTTCACTGGTCTTTCCTGCTGTTTGGGAAGCTACGGATATTTTAAAGGGTCAGCTTAATTTCCGTTCGCAAAGCGGACTCTTACAAGGCTCGACCTTACAGGTTTGGCTCAATGAAGTACTCGCAGGTAGTACCAGTCTGGCAAAACTGGATTCCAGCCCGGTTGAGCGGCAGTTTGAATTTGTAGGTGCAGATTATCCCTATACCAACAGCTTTAACATGACGGTGAGTAATAACCAGTTAAATAGCAATAATTGTCTACCTAATGCGGGTAATGCATTGTGGATTGATGCTAAAAAATCCAGGCTTAGTCTGCCTTACCAGATGAAACAGGGAGTCATCAGCCTGTCTACAGTTTTTGACAAGACTCCTGAAATTGCCATGAATACGCCTATAGCCACCCCCATCGCGATCAGCCTGGCTCAAGTTGCCAAGAACATGCTGCTCAGTAATGATCCAATTGGTCTGAATATCACCCAGCTGAATCCAAGTACACCTAAAACCATTAATATCCTGCTGAATGCCCAGCGTTATCAATCTGAATTGCAAGAATACAGTCAGATTCTTTACTTACCTACTACGGCAAATGGTAGTTTGATCACCGTCAGAAACGGGAATTTCTGGATTTATAGCGACAACAACCTCGGGGTAGAAAATTTTGCCCGCTTCTGGCCGCAAATCCAGCAGAAAATCCCGAACAATACTGCGGCCTTGTTTATTTCTGCCCAAGGACAAATTACCGTACTTAGTCAAACCGCTATAGAAAAAGCAGAAACCCCGATAATTGAACAGATTTCCATGCGAACTATTGCTATTATTCTTGTGATTGTTGCTGCGCTTATTATAGGGCTGCTGTTCTGGCGCAGAACTCGTAAGGCACAAAAAACCAAAGAAGAATAATGATGAAAAAATACCTGATTTTAGGCTTACTGGTGTTACTGGCACTTCCTACCTTAGCTTTTACTGGCTCTGCGTTTTTTATGGCACGTGCAGATGCTAAAGCGGTAACAGCGCCTAAAATTGAGGGTATTTTCTGGCAGGTTGACCAGATGAGTCACGCCTCCGGTAACTGGCACTTATTAGGCATCGATACGCTGGTCACTCAATGGAGTATTGTAGACGGACGCTCCTTTTTTAAAGAAATCTCCGGAGCCCAATGGCAACATCAGCCGGACTGGAATACGATTGCCGAACAACCCTGGTCCAAGCAGGTTATCTTAGGTCTGGCAGGCATTTTTCAGGAACCTGTGGCACGTGAAAATATTGACCAGCTCTTTTTACAATCCCAACAGATTATTAAAACTTCTCTTCCAGTTCAGCCTGCTGCTTATTATTTTCCTGTAGAAGCTGACCCAAGCTGGCATGGAGTTGCCAATATGGCGCGTTATGTTGCCGAGTTCCAACGACCGGTCTGGATCAGTATTTATAGTGCAGACCGAAAATCACGGTTTTTACATTACTGGCTTGAAAGCTGGTTACCTGATAATGCCCAAGTCTTTTTTCAGGATGGCGTCGGTGTAGGCACGCGCAGCCCCGAAGAAGCGGCGGTGATTTATCAAAACCTTAAACATCAGGTTGGTGACAAAAGAGTTGTGATTATTCTCGAAGCTTTCCGGCCTAAACCGGGAGGCGGCTTTCGTGCAGCTTATCCTTGGGAAATTGCAAAACAGTTGAAAGCTTATGCTGGCGAGCGTGTCTATATTTTTGATGGTCCACATTATTTAAATAAAGCCAGTGTGCTCTGGCTTTATTTGTGGATGAAAATCAATTACTAAGCTCTGACTGTTAAATCTTGCAGCATCTGTTCTAAAATACGTTCCGAAGCATGACCATCACCAAATGGATTTTCGACTTCTGCATGTTGTCGATAATAGGCTGAATCATCCATTAGACGAGAAAACTCTTGTACGATTTTGGCCTGGTCGGTACCGACCAGTATTCCACAACCTGCTTCAACCACTTCCGGGCGTTCAGTTACATCCCGCAGTATGAGCACCGGTTTTTGATAGGTGGGGCTTTCTTCCTGAATACCGCCTGAATCAGTCATAATAAAATAGGCTGCACCTAAAACAGCCAGTAAGTCCGGATAATCCAGAGGTTTTAACAAATGTACCTGCGGATGATCCAGAAACTCGCGATAGGCAATTTTATATACCTGCGGATTGAGATGCACAGGCCAGGCAAAATGCAGCTCTGGATAACGGCGACATAGTGTATGGATGGCGGCACAGATATTTTGAATACCTTCACCAAAATTTTCCCGTCGATGCGCGGTCAGCAAGACCAGTTTATCTTGTTCACTTAATTTCAGCCCCATTCGCTCTAACCTTTGCTGAGACTGCTGAGAAGAAGATTGCATTAAATCACGGGCATGATAAATAGCATCAACCACGGTATTACCGGTAATAAAAATCTGCTGGTCTCGAATATTTTCCTGACGCAAATTTTCTGCAGAACGTCGGGTCGGTGCAAAATGCCACTGGGCCAAGCGGGAAACCAGTTGTCGGTTACCTTCTTCCGGAAATGGATGCATCAGATCAAAAGAGCGTAATCCGGCTTCAACATGCGCCAGATGAATATTCAGGTTAAAGGCCACCAGAGCACCTGCAAGTACAGTGGTGGTATCCCCTTGCACTATAATTACATCACATTTCGGCATGTCACGATATACTTGATCGAGTTCGGTCAATGCCTTGCTTAATAGAATATTTAGACTTTTGCCAGGTTGCATGATTTGCAGATGATGATCAATCTTGATTTGGAAAAACTCGATCGCATCCTGTACCAATTCCAGATGCTGACCGGTAAATACCACACTGACTCTAAATCGTGAATCCTGCTGGGCTTTTAAGATGACTGGTGCTAATTTAATCAGTTCAGGGCGAGTACCAAAAATAAAAGAAAGATCAATCGGCATGGTTAAAAGCTCCAGTAATAAGTCAGTTCCACTCGGGTATTATCAAAAGTTCTTTTTCCAGACTCAGGTGCCCCATTTACATATTTGCCATACATCTGTTCAATACGTAGCTTGACCGGGAAGTCTACAGGTTGCCAAGCTATACCCGGTCCCAGCTCTGCCAGGTTGTTATAAAACTCGTTATTGGAGTCATTAATCGTATGTAGCTTCAAATAAGTCTGGATATTGCCTAGATGATCCCGGTTAAAGTTCCAACCGGTACGCAAGCGCAGGTCGCCAATTACATTATAATCTTCACGTGAATAGCTCGCTGCATTGCCATACAGTTCGGCAAAATACTGAGTCTTCTGGGTAACCGGACTATGACTGGTTTCGGAATCATGCCAATACCATTCCTGATAACTGGTCAAACCAAAATTAATACTTTCCCTGAATTTGTCTCGGTTTAAATCGATTAGATCATAACTTCCGCCGAGTTCCAGATATAGATAGAGCGGCCATTCCCAAGGACGGTAATTTGTTCCAACACCGACAATGGCTGCATTCTGGTCAATAATCTCAGGTCGCGCACCGCCGGTAGATTGGGTATCCCTGTTAATGCTGGCAAAGCCATAAATCTGGCCACGGTTCTCTTCTCCCCAATAACGTCCATAACGGAGCTTCAAAGGCAAGATGGCTGTGTCATAACGTCCTTCAAAAGAAGGAGAAAAATAGATATCAGCAAAGGTATTTTGAGTCTGACCACTTGTTGTTCCACTTAAATTGAGTACTGCTTGTTCGGCTTTTGCTGCAGTTTCAGGATTTGAGGAACTTTGCAGTTTTTTAAATATTTCTAAAGCTTCGGGATTACGCTGAGCAGCATTCAACAGATAGGCTTTTTGCAACAACAATTGTTCATCATCTGGCGTTAATTCAAGAGTTCGATCAATATAAATTAAAGCTTCGGGATTATTATTTTTTCGCATTTCCAGATATGTCCAGGTTTTCCAGACTTTTGGATCCTCCGGCGATTTCTGGCTAATTTGCTGCAAAAGATGCGTTGCCTGCTCTGGGTTGTTTTTTTCTATTTGGTAATATTGTTCCCATAACGCATAAATCTCTGAATTATTTTCTGCTCGAGTTTCTGCCTGAATAGAAATACTCAAGAGAAATAAACAAGTACTTGAAATTATGATTAATTTTTTCATTTTAATGAGATATATTGAATATTCTATATCACTATAACAGTTATTTATTTTTCAATTTCTCGTGAGTTAAGCGCGGTTACCAAACTATATATATTCTTTATAAAAAGTAACTTAATTAAAAATTTAGCCTTATTTTTTAAAATATTCCTTTAATAAATGGCTGTTTTAGCTTTAACGTAACTAATCATGATAAAAGTCGTCCCACTATCAATGAATAACCTCAACCCCCACGTAAATCTTAAAATTCTTCCCGCTGTAATTCATTTACCGTTCGCCCCTGCTTTGCAAACCACTGATCACGACGTTCAAACAAGCGTGGCGCCGCCTTATTTACTTGATCAATTAGAGCCTGTAAATCGGCATTGATCAAGCGACCATTTTTAACCACAATTTGTCCCGCCACCATCGTCATCACGACATCTTGGCCTTGAACTGCATGCACTAAATTGGTATGCAAATTAAATAATTTTCCATGATCAATCAACGGTGTCATCCGTGGTGTATCCAATCTAACTGCAATCAGGTCAGCCTGTTTACCAACTTCCAATGAACCAATTTCATCTTGCATACCCAAAGCTTTAGCTCCTGTGACAGTCGCCATTTGGCAGACTGACCAGGCATCCAGAGCAGCCGCATCTAAATTCGAGAACTTTGCTAATAATGACGCCGTTTTCATTTCTTCAAATAGATCCAGGTTATTGTTTTCTTTTTCTCCGTCAGTACCCAAACCCACCGCGACACCTTGACGTAGCATTTCAACCACAGGGGCTGCACCGGAGGCCAATTTCATATTGGAAATCGGATTATGGGCGACACCGACCGCATGCCGCCTTAAAATCTGAATTTCATTTGCATCTGCCCAGACGCAATGTGCCAACAGGGTTTTAGGCAGATCTAGCAAGCCTAGCTTTTGCAGACTTTCAATCGGGCGAATACCTGAACGGCGCAGGTTTTCCTGTACATCAAATTGGCTTTCATTGCTGTGGGTATGAAAACCGGTTTGATAATCCTGACAAAGTTTCTCAATACGGCTTAATGCTGAAGCTTCCGCATAAAACAGGTGCTCTAAACCCACCCAAACCTGAATACGTCCATTCGCCTGCTGATGCCAACGATTGATTAAGGCCTCATTACTTTTTAAGGTTTCAAAATAATTGTGATCCGGATGCTCTGCGACATAAGGCACTAGAACGGCACGAATCCCTAAGGCTTTTGCTGCCTCCGCACTACCCTCCATATAACGCCACATATCGACAATAGTGGTGGTTCCCGACAAAAGTGCCTCAGCATAACACAAATAAGAAGCAATTTTCGCATCTTCGGGTGTCAACACCCGGTGCATGGGGTCAATATACTGCTGTAACCAATCCCAAACCGGTAATCCTTCAGCCGTGCCGCACAATAAACCGGAATGACAATGGGTATTGATCAAGCCCGGCATCAGGATCGTTTGTGGGTAATCCTCAATGAGCCCCTCTGGATAGCATTGAGTTAATTGCGCCAATGTACCCACTGCTTTTATTTGGTCGTCCTCAATCAGTATCGCGCCATTTTTAATGCATTCATTCTGCGCATTCATGATAAGGACATAGGAAGCTGTTAAAATTTTCATGATTTATACTCAAATCTATTCTATTTATGATGAATGGCTGCGGTTATGGCACGAAGGTTTTGCCTAAAGAAGATGGTAAATTCATTTTCAACACTTTTTTATTCCGCGAAATCATGACCAGTACCACAATGGTGGCTATATAGGGCAATGCGGCCAGCAGCTCGTTGGGAACCTTGATTCCAAGCGCCTGGGCATGAAATTGTAAAATGGTGACGCCACCAAACAGGTAAGCGCCGAGCATTAAACGTGTTGGTTTCCACACCGCAAACACCACCAGTGCAATCGCAATCCAGCCGCGACCAGCCACCATATTCTCAATCCACATCGGGGTATAGACGGTTGATAAAAATGCTCCACCAACCCCTGCCATCAAACCGCCAAATAGCACTGCGCCATAACGAATCGCCAACACGTGATAACCCATGGCATGCGCACTTTCCGGTGATTCTCCAACTGCTTTAAGCAATAAGCCCAAACGGGTTTTATCCAAGACAAACCACACCAGAAAGAAGATCAAGATCGACAAATACACCACATAGTTTTGCTGGAATAAAATCGGACCCAATACTGGAATATCCGCTAATAGTGGAATATTAAAATTAGCCAGACCCGGTAAAGCCATACTGACGTAGTTCTGACCCAAAAATGCAGAAATGCCGAGTCCAAAAATAGTTAAAGCCAAACCGCACGCGGATTGATTGGTACTTAAAGACAAGGTAAAAAGGGCAAAAATCAGGGCCATCAACATGCCTGCCAGACCACCCATCAATAAGGCACTTAACACACTGGCATTATATTCCGCAGCAAAGGCAAAACCTGCAATTGCACCGACCAGCATCATCCCTTCTACTCCAAGATTAATCACACCAGTCCGCTGTGTGACCAATTCCCCCAGACCTGCGAAAATCAGTGGTGTTGCTGCCGCAACAGTACCTGCAAGAATTGCAGTTATTTCTAAAGCCATATCATGCTTCCTTTTGCTGTAGACAACATTGGGTTAAAGGGTGGTTGCTGTGGGCTGAGGGACAGGCGGCGCCATTTTTTTGCTAAACCGGTAACGGTTTTCAATCAATGCATCGGAAGCCAACAGGAAAAACAACAGCAGCCCCTGGAAAATACCGGTAATCGCGACCGGAAGCTGGAGCTGCATTTGTGCCATTTCGCCGCCCAGATAAATCAGCGCCATAAAACAGCCTGACAGCACAATACCGATGGGGTTTAAGCGCCCTAGATAGGCCACGATAATCGCTGCATAGCCATAACCTGGGGACAGGTTCGGATTCAGCTGTCCAATAGGCCCCGCCACTTCACAGATTCCGGCAATACCTGCCATCATTCCGGAAATCACCAGACTCATCCAGATCGCTTTGGAGGAAGAAAAACCTGCGTATTTGGCAGCTAAAGGTGCCTGACCGCTGACTTCCAGCTTATAGGCCGTCAGACTTTTACGCATAAAAACCCAGAACAGAAGGACTGCAAAAAGAGTGATAAAGATAGAGGCATTAATGCGTGTGCCTTCTACAATGAATGGCAGCGTAGCACTCTCATTAAAAACCACCGATTGTGGAAAATTCATACCGTCCGGATCACGCCAGGGACCATTGACCAGGTATAGCAACACACATACTGCGACATAATTCATCATCAGGGTGGTCAGGGTTTCTTCAGCATTAAAATGGGTTTTCAGTAAGGCAGGAATTGCACCCCAGAGTGCCCCACCAAGTGCGCCCATGACGATCATTAACGGGAGAACCCACCAACCGATTTGATCATGAAATAAAATCGCAATACCACCACCAAAAATTGCCCCGATGGTAAGCTGACCTTCAGCACCGATATTGAATAATTTCGCCCGGAATCCGACCGCCAGTCCCAAGGCAATCAGAATCAGAGGCCCGGCTTTCACTGCCAGTTCACTCCAGCCATAAGAGGATGTCAGCGGTTCAATAAAGAAGATGTACATGGCTTGCGCGGGATTAATCCCCAACATTAAAAACAGAATACTGCCGACAATCAGCATGGCCAGCAGCGCAATGAGCGGTGAAAGCCACTTCATGATTTGAGATGGATGTTCACGCGGTTCCAGTAAATGCATGTCGCTCTCCTCTCAACCTGTATATTTGTTTTTTTGTTATATTAAGCATGAGCTTGCTGCTCCTCTACTATGATCGCAGTGTCATGGCCTGGAATGCCTGACATCAAGATTCCAACATTTTCAGTATTGGTTTCATGAGTAGGTATCGCTGGAGATAGTTCACCATTGGCCAACACGCAGAGACGATCACTGATTTCAAACAGCTCTTCTAATTCTTCTGAAATCACCAAAATGGCAACACCTTGTCGAGAGAGATCAATCAGGGTTTGCCGGATAAACATGGACGCGCCCACATCAACGCCCCAGGTCGGTTGAGCCACAATCAGGAATTTCGGGTTTTGCAAAATTTCCCGGCCGACAATAAATTTTTGTAGATTTCCACCGGACAAGGAACGTGCTTCTGCCTCTGCACCACTGGCTTTCACCCCGAATTTTTCAATACAGTGCTCGGCAAAAAGCTTACATTGCAAAAACTTGATTAATCCCCATTGCGTCAGGTTCTGCCGAAATGCAGTCAGTAAGGCATTCTGGGACAGTGTCATGTTCGGAACTGCTCCTCGGCCCAAACGTTCTTCAGGGACAAAGCCCAGGCCCAAGTCACGCCGTTGTCCAGGACTGAATCGGGAAATATCGATTTGATCCAGAACCATCCGGCCATGTTTCAGGCTGTTTTCACCCGACAATAAAGACAGTAATTCTGCTTGCCCATTGCCAGAAATCCCGGCAATACCGACAATTTCACCGGCACAAATATTTAAATTGATATTTTTCAGCGACACGCCAAATGGGTCATCAGACTGGTAAGCCAGATTCTCGACTTGGAATAGCACCTGTTTTTCACCTGTATATTCAGGGCGTAGATAGGTCGGTAAATCACGGCCAATCATTAAACGTGCTAAATCACTGGTGCTGTTTTTTTTAGGATCGACATTTCCGGTCACACGGCCATTGCGCAAGATGGTTGCTTCATCACAAAGTTCTTTGATCTCGTGTAATTTATGACTGATATATAAAATTGAAACGCCTTGGGAGGCCAATAACCGTAAAGTTTTAAACAGTTGCCGTACCGCTTGTGGTGTCAATACTGAAGTCGGTTCATCTAAAATGATTAAAGCGGGATTTTGCAAAAGGCAGCGAATAATTTCGACACGTTGCCGCTCACCTACCGATAAAGAATGTACTTCGCGGCGTGGATCAATGGGTAAACCATATTGTTCTGAAACTTCAATAATTTTTTGGCTCAGGACTTTTAAATGAATCTTTTCATCCAGTCCCAGCAAAATATTTTCCACCACGGTCAAGGTTTCAAATAAAGAGAAATGCTGATAGACCATGCCAATCCCGAGTTTTCTTGCCATCGACGGGTTATCAATATGAACTTCTTTACCGTTCCAGAGGATTTGTCCTTGATTGGCCTTGGTTGCCCCATAAATGATTTTCATCAGGGTACTTTTGCCAGCACCATTTTCACCCAAAATGGCATGAATTTGCCCAGGTTGAACGGTTAAATGTATCTGGTCATTCGCTTTCAATGAATTGTAACTTTTACAGATATTGATGAGCTGTAAACGCGGTACACCTGAAGAAGAACGTGCGTTCAACTCTTGCGCATGAGCAGATCTATCGTGTTGAGAGGTCATCATCAGTGCCCTATTCAATGCTGTGACAGTGCGGCATCCATCTGAAGCGTGCAGGCATTCAGATGGATGCGGGAAAGTACATCAAAGTATTTAAAGTTTTTTGAATTGCAAAATGACAAAGCTTTATTTCGGTAATGAACCCTCTACGCCCTTCACGTAGTAATTCATTTTGCTTAGTGCCGCATCATCTAGGCGCTTGCCCTTTGCCAAGACCAATGTGCCATCCTGTTTATGAATCGGGCCGGTAAATGGATGCAATGTGCCTTTTAAAATACCGTCACGTACGCTGAGTGCTTTTGCTTTAGAGGCTGCCGACACGGAAGGACCAAAGCTTTCAATATCGACTGCTTTTTGTTTCACGCCGTACCACATTGCACTTGGTTTCCAGGTTTTATTGCTGACTTGCATCATTACCGGGGTGTAAATTTTTTCCCAATGTAAAACCGATGCGGCAAGATGCGCTTTAGGGCCAAATTTGCTCATGTCAGAGTCCCAGCCAAAAGCAAAGACACCTTTTTGTTCAGCCGCCTGTACCACTGCCGGAGAATCGGTATTTTGCATCAGCACATCTGCACCTTGAGCAATCAATGCCAAGGCTGCATCACGCTCTTTGCCCGGGTTAAACCATGAATTCACCCAAATGACTTTGGTTTTAATTTTTGGATTTACACTTTGTGCACCGAGGGTATAGGCATTGATATTACGGATGACTTCAGGAATCGGAAAAGACGCAACTACACCCAAAACATTATTTTTGGTTTTTTGCCCTGCGACCACACCCAGCATATAAGCGCCTTCATAGGTACGGACATCATACACTCCTAAATTTTTCCCCTGCTTATAACCGGTTGCATGCATAAATACTGTATTGGGAAATTGCTTGGATACTTTCTCCATTGCATTCATATAACCAAACGAAGTCGCAAAAATGACTTTATTGCCTTGTTGTGCCAGGTTGCGGATCACACGTTCGGCATCTGCTGTTTCAGGGACATTTTCGATATAAGAGGTTTTATATTTTCCTGCGAGGGTTTTTTCAGCCTTAATCCGGCCCTGATCGTGAGAATAGGTCCAGCCATGGTCGCTGGTTGGGCCAATATAAACAAATGCGGCTTTATCTTGGGCCTGAACATTGGCGACAGCGGCCATGCCCATTACACCACTTGCCATTAATACCCCTACCAATTTTTTCAATCCGGTTTTCAAGCTATTTTTTTCTTTCATTCTATTCTGCTCTTGGTTGTTCTGTGTCATGCAACACATGCTTTAAAATGACTTCACGCAAATGTGCTCAGTCTGTTCAAGATATAATTAGCAATAAGCATTCCAGTTTTTATAAAAATAATAGAAATAGGGTTTTAAAATAAAATGTTTTTTGTTTTTATAATTTAATTAAGGCGTAATGATGTTAAATTTATAAAAGCTTATTTTGTGATTGATAGGGAATTTAATTTATAAAATGGATTTATTTTTTATTTTTGCTTATAAGTGGTGCGATAAAATAAAATGCCTTAAATTTGCGCATTCCTTTTTTAATCCAAGCTTCATATTTTTCATGAGCAAAGATAAATTAAAATGATAGAACCATGTATTGAGCTTCATTGAGGGATTGGAATTTTTTTTATATAAGTTACTAATATTAGACCTCTTTCATAAATCATTTTTTACTCAGCTCCAAGTTATAAATTCCAGCAATTAGATTGAATCTCAAACCGAGTCTTTTAGCTCTATTGCGATAACGTTCCGCAAGGATCTTGAAAGTTTTTAGACTGCCAAATACATGCTCAATTGCTATTCTTCTTTTATTGATTTCCTGATTATAGATTTTTAGTTCAGGATCCAATTTACAGCGTCTTTTGGCTTTTAAGGGCAACAGGCTATTGGGATACAAAGTATAAATCCCCTGATAACCTTTATCCGCAAGAACAAAGGCTCCTGAAGGAATCTGGTTTAAATTGCGTTTGAACAACTCGAAATCATGCACTGCACCGCGACTGCTACATAAACTCAGAATTTGCTGAGTCTTGTAGTGAATCATGGCCTGTACTTTAAAGGTATGGGGCTTTTTCTTGCCGCTATAGCTTTTCTTCTGTTTTTTTGGGCCTTTGTATTGGAATTTCCGTGGCATCCACGATCACAACATTCCAGTCAATGCCTTCGCCCTCGGGTAAATCTTTCGGTAAATTAAAAAGATTGGACCGAATCAGGCAGTCTTCAACATGACGGACAATTCTTGAGGCTGTGGGCTCTGAAACCCCGTAACTCGTTGCAACGTGAAATAAGGTTCGGTATTCCCGCCAATAGCTCAGACAGAGCAGAACCTGGTCTTCCAGGCTTAACTTGGGCGGTCTGCCTTTGACAGGAACATGTTTCTTCAATTGCTCAACCATCAAATAGAAAGTTGACCATGAGATGCCCGTGTATCGCTTGAACTGAGGATCAGAAAGCTTGTTTGAATCGATGTATTTCATCCGCAGATTATGCACGAATGCCAAGAAATTAGGAGTGCAAATATTAACCAAAAAGAAGATCATTTTTTGATTTATGAAAGAGATCTATTAAAATATATTAATATTTTTTATAATTCAATTTAGCTTGTAATGTACTGAGGGGGTAATGTTCTAAAGATATTATTCTTTTCTCTCCTCATTGAAGGAGGTGGGAACTCGCTAATCGAAGCTTGCCTAGATTGATTTATTTTAATTTCTAAATTTTAACAATATTACTCATTTTTAATCAAAGAATAAGGAAATATAAATAATATTTTTATTATTTAAAAATAATATAAATAAAAACCACTATATTAGAATATAGGGTTTCTATTTAAAATTTAATCTATATTTTTTAATTTTAAAATATATTAGACCACATAACGTTTACTTAATCCCCACTCAGCTAAGATTCGACGGTAAGTCGTTGAAGAGCGATCCGCTTCAAAATGTGCTTCCATGGAAATATCGAGCGGTAATTCTTCAGGTTTCTGGCTTTCCACCATGTCCTGATCTTCGGCAAAAATTTGTGCATTGAAGTCATATACTGCCTGTAAATCTCCTGTGGTATCGAAGTTACGTGTCAGTGGCACAAATAAACGGGTTTTATTGTGTGAGACCGGACAACAAGCATTGAGAATTTTTAATTGTCCCTGTTCTGGGAAATGTACGGTAAGCACCGCAGAAAACGGTGGATAGACATCAAATACCCGTTTCCACAAAAAGCCTTCCGGCGCCAGATCTTGCATCCCATGCGGATAGTTGCTGACATCACTGACATATTCGGTATGTAAACCATATTCGGTCCGTGCTGTTGAATATTTGGGCACTACCTGATTTTCAGGATCTGCGAAAGAACCCTGATGAACCCAGGCAAAATGTGCAACATCAATAAAGCCTTCCAGTTGACGGCCACTTGAGCCGCCAATATCCACAAACGGCGGTAAAATTGCCTGATGATCTGGCATCTCCCAGGTATCTAAAACAGGAAAATTGGCTTTTGCTTCGTCACGGCCAAAAATACTGGTCCAGATCAAGCCATATTTTTGCACTACTGGAAATTTGGTCAGAGAAAAGCGCTCAGAAATGTTGGTCAGCTCGGGTTGTGCAGGAATTTTGATACATTTTCCCTGGCCATTGTAGTGTAAGCCATGATAAGGACAGACCAGATTTTCACCCGAAACCCAGCCTTTGGTTAAGGGTACGCCCCGGTGTGGACAGAGATCACGAACCAGGTGAATTGCACCACTGTCTGTTTTATACAGTGCAAGTTTGACATCAAGCAGGGTTACTTGTTGCGGTTGGGTAGAAACGTCCTGAATCCGTGCAACCGGATACCAGTGACGAGCCAGAATTTCCCAGTCCTGATCATCAAACTGGCTATAGCAGGGTTTGTTGAATAAATTGATGACTGGAATGGCGTTCATATCAAACCTATATTCTTACTGTGGATGGTCTCTTTTTACAGGCCTTGAACAGTACAGAACTGTGCAATTTTGGCTTTGCTTATGATTGAAATTACTTAATTTATTGTCATTCTGTCTATTAGAATGATTCGTACTATTCATTCTTAAAATTAGAACACATCAACCATGTACAAATGTACTTGCCGATTAAAGCTACCTTCTTTGGCATAAAACTCGCATAAACACGTTTATCTCAAATATTGATATAAATAAACGGTGGTACTTGCTTGACTAGGGCGTGTCATCAATTACCTTGAGGAAAACCACCTTGTCCCCATTATACTTTTATGACTAAACGCTATGCCTTAAGAGATGATCAATGGGAACAGATTAAAGATCTGTTACCTGGACGAATGGGTACTGTTGGAGTAACGGCCAAAGACAACCGACTATTTGTTGAAGCAGTATTGTATCGGTATCGTTCAGGTATCCCGTGGCGAGACTTACCAGAACGCTTTGGTGATTTTAGAGTCGTGCATACTCGTTTTAGCCGTTGGGCTAAAACAGGTGTGTGGCAGAGGGTCTTTGAAGTGCTGTCACATGACAGTGATAATGAATACGCCATGTTAGACTCCACCATTGTACGTGCTCATCAACACAGCGCTGGGAAAAAAAAATCAGGCGATTGGACGCAGTAAAGGTGGCTTAAGCACCAAAATTCATGCCCGTACTGATGCTTTAGGCAACCCAACAGGATTTTATCTCACTGATGGGCAGGCCCATGACTTAAACGGTTCAGATGTGTTGCTGGACTTATCGTTGAGCCAGACCTGGCTTATGGATAAAGCCTACAACTCCAGGGATCGGGTCATTGCTCCAATTTTAGCGGCGAAGGGTCAAATTGTGATGCCAGCGAAAAGTAATTCTATTGATCAGCGTGATTATGACCGACATCTCTACAAGGCAAGACATCTGATCGAGAACTTTTTTGCCAAGCTCAAGCAGTATCGTGCTATTGCCACACGCTATGATAAATTGGCTCAAAACTTCTTATCAGCGATCTACTTAGCATCAACAATCATCTCCATTAATTGATGACACGCCCTAGTT
>NZ_JBLVOM010000005.1:0-14007 GCF_053543775.1 Acinetobacter endophylla
GCGACACGACAGGCCACTTTGATCGGTTTGCTCAACCCTATTCTAAGGGGTTGGGCCAACTATCATAGTTATGTCGTTGCCAAGAAGGTTTTCAACCAGGTAGACAGCGCAGTGTGGGAAATGCTCTGGCGATGGGCGGTACGTCGCCACCCTCGCAAAACACTCCGATGGGTCAAAGATCGGTATTTCAAAGTACAAGGAGCGCGTCGATGGGTGTTCTCATGTGATGAACAGTCCGCTGATGGTCGGAAGCGACAATACACATTAGTGTCTGCCTCGGACACGCCAATTGTGCGACATATCAAGATCAAGGCTGCTGCTAACCCTCATGACCCCGCATGGGATGAGTACTTCGAATCCCGATGGGGTAAAAGAATGCTGGTCTCCGCAAAGGGGCGAGCCAAGCTGTATCGGGTGTGGCTAAAACAAGGTGGTCGCTGCTGCGCCTGTCTTAAACCAGTCACCAAAGATACACCATGGCACAGCCGTCATATTGTGAAGCTAAGTCATGGTGGAACGGATGCAGTTGCTAATCTTGAGATTTACCATCTGTATTGTCCAAGGAGTGTTCAATTTGCCAATGTCAACGATGTATAACCGGGTGCCGAATGGCGCCTTAGCAGAGGCTTGAGCCGTGTGCTGGGAAACTCGCATGCACGGTTCTTAGGGGGTTGGACGTAGGTAACTGCGTCTGACTACCCGACAATCAGATGCGTCCCTGGGCGTTGGGACGCAAGAACTGGCTGTTTGCAGGTTCGCTGCGCAGTGGTCAGCGAGCGGCAAACATCATGACTTTAATCCAGTCAGCAAAGCTGAATGGCTTGGATCCGTATGCCTATTTAAGTGATGTGCTGAAAAGGTTACCGACACACAAAGTGACCCAAATTGAAGAATTGCTGCCGCACTGCTGGAAACCTAAATCGAATTAAAAAATAGGTATGGGATTCAGCGGACGCTTACGAGCCACATCACTTAGACGGCGATCATAGCAATCATACGGCTGAGAACATTGTAGCGGTCTGTACGCTATGCCATGCACAAAACCACATCTTTGCACTATCACTGGAAAAGAAAGCTGAAATATGCGTATTGAGTACGAACATACCTCAAGAGATCTTTAATCAATATCAACGTTCATTACTGGTGTTATCGCATAAGTCTGACAACCAAGATCCTGAGCTTGCTAAGTTCGCACGGCGACATCGCCAAAGCTTGCTTGTAGAGCCGTTAAAGCGCCATCAACGCCCTAATCCTACAAAGATGTCTGAAGCAGAATACGCACGTAATATGTTTGAGGATATACAGGCGTTTAATGCGATTAAGACACGAGCCCAAAGCATTGATACCCAACTGTACTTCACGGACATTAAGTTCAACACAATGGCTGAATATGAAGAAGCCAAGCAAGAAGATATGTTGGTAGCGAACGTTGATTACGTAGACCAGCTCCGCAAGTACAAAGAGTGGTATTTGAATGCCATCAAAGAGAACAAAAACTTTTCTTTGTATCAACTCGCAAAAGCTTTGGAAAAGGTATCAGACGAAGCATACGAGAGCTTTAATCTGCCAAACCACTACATAGTATTTTCCCCGAATATCTTTACTGACGAGCAGTATGAGTACTACCAAACACTAGATGTATTTAAGGGTTTGGGTGATAAGTGAGCTCACAAAAATGACAGAATGCTTAGCAGATACCGAATACATAGATATGAGCTTAGAAGAGGTTATATCGGGCATAGTGTTACAGCCATTTAAGCCTGACATAGTGAATGATATAGCGGTATTGGATAGCGTATTTGAGACGGACATATTGAATGATGAATACTCATTTATTGGTCCATACATCTACAAATATTGGGAACTTGGGATAGATGCACTACCAAAGGAAACGCACGATCAGCTATCGATATTTCGCTTATGCGTTATAGGTACTGAGGCTTTCAACTTCCTGAACGATTTGTATATACCAACGACACGGGACACTGGCCATACATCTAACACGCTATTGCTACTCCATGTTGTACATATAGCGATAGGGAATCAGACAACAACTGGTGAAGACACAACGGGGCATTTTCAAGATCCACTGATTAAAGCGCTACTGTTGATGAATATCCCCGTTAACAGCGATTGTTTGCTGTTGGATGACACTTTGGTACACCTAAACAAAATAACGGCGCTGAGTGGCTTAGACGTTGAAATACAGGTTAAGCAAAGTGTGAGTGTGAAGCATAAGAAATTACTGAGCACCAACTTTGGATTTGACAATCCATTATCAATTATAAGCGTTTTGGAACAAAAGAAACTGTCTGAAGAACTGACACGCTACTTTCCGATGATACACCTACCAACGTCCGTAGAAGATGCGACAAACCAGATAGATACGGGCAACTTAAAAATGAGTTCGCTGCAATCTTTTTGTATATACCAAAACTTAAAGCTATCGGTGTCTAAAGTTTTCCACGAACAGGGCTTATACCAGAACAAAGAGATCTACATAGAGCTTGATAAGGTTCACTTCCAACTTAAAAATACAGGTTCCTTAAACTTCAAGGTGGGTACTTTAGGGGAAAGCCAAGAGGTTTTAGAAACGGCGTTTTGGCAACTGCTTAATAAGGGTTTAGTGTTTGACCTAAATAGTTTTAAGAAGTATGTCGAATTAAAAGAGGACGAAACCGTTAAAACTGATGTATTTACTAATTCAAAAAATGATAATATCCCTTTTAACAGTACCTTCTATGAGCTTTTATTAAGGTTGGTTTTAGATACAAGCTTAAAACCCTCTGTTAAAAGTCTTGAGGTCGCAATTCAAAAAAAGGATTTCGACAGTGCGATTAACGTTTTAAGAGAATTACCGTTTTTTAGTGCTTAATGCTTAAAGGCATGTCTAATCAAAGATAGACGTAGAAAGGTGAATTAATAAAGGTGTTTAAATGAGTAAGAAGAAAGCTGAGAAGTCTGGTTATAAAAAGACTGGTTACTCCAAGATTGAAATTATATTGATGTTATTCCTACAAAGCATGAAAGCTGACGTAGAGGATTATTGCGATTTAGAAACAGTATCGGACGAACATACGTTTGTCACAAAAACTGGTGCAATGATTACGATCATCGAATACAAGGGGATTAAGAGTTTAATTAGTGGTGATGCATTCAGCCGTCAAATTGGTTTGATGACGAGCAACATGCGTAACTACTTCAAAGACCGTGGACATACGATTCATCTAGCGTTCAAAGTAGACCATGAGACGCCATACGCGATTCATGACTTGAATGCCATGCAAAAGGCGACCACGGCGCGTTGTGCGATGAATCTAGACATCATCATTGATGAAATGACAGAAACCATTTCAGGCGGTGTATTTAACGAAAGCTGTTATATCGCTTTAATCTCTGAGCCAACCTTACTATCGCCAATCGATAAGGCTCAAGACTCAAAAAACCGTAAAAAGCTACTGTCGCAAATTACAATGCCAAGTACGGTCAATGCTCAAGACATGCTTAAATCATCGGACAGCTTATACGTACACCATGAGTCTTTTGTCTCACAATTCTTAAACTCACTCTCAACTGAAGAATTTCCAGCAATCTATGAAGTATTGAATGTTGTTGAAGCTGGTCTAGCGATTAAAAAACAAATTGCCTCACATTCAACTTCAGATGACTTCACCTTGTCTGTGCCGATGTTGAATACACGCTTACCGATGCGTTGGAAAGAAATACCATCAGAACATGATGCGTCACACGTTTTGTATCAACCGATCTCAGAACAACTCATGACGAATGCGATCTTACCTGGTACAAGTCAAGGTTCATTCTATCCAGTGGGAAGTGTTATCACTGACGGCGTAGTATATGCGCCATTGATGGTAGATATATATCCAGCTAAGACGAATACGTTTGAAACGCTATTCCGCTTACTACACCAGGCCAAAACGCACGACACTAACGGTAACATCCGTTCTATCCCATATGCGGTGAGTTACTGTATTACTGGTGATGGTATGGCTGGAACCATGATGAAACGCACGTTATCAAGCGTTATTCACTTTATGACGGCACAAAACAAAGCCATTCGTAATGCTGGTAACATTTTGATGGCCACTAAAAATGACCTAGATCAAGTAGACACTGTTGCTGGTCTGCAAATGACCATGATGACATGGGCACCGAATACCGAAGATGGTGTAAACATTCTTGTAGGACGGCGCCAAAAGCTTTGGAAGAGTTTTGAAGCGTGGGGCGGTGCAAAAGTCATGGAACAGGCTGGCGATCCTATTTTGACTTGGGCATCACATATACCGGGCTTGATGGTACGTAATCACGCACCTATTTCACCAGCACCGTTGTTTGATGTGTTCTACATGTTACCGCTGACACGTATTAACTCACCATTCCATAAAGGGCATCAGCTCAACAAAACCTTAGACGGTAAACTGATTATTCTTGATTCGTTCTCAAATGAAGTGACTGTATGGACGACTATTAACATTGGTAAACCGGGTACGGGTAAATCGGTCACAATGAACAAAGGCATGCTTGAGGACATCATGATGCCTGGTAACGAACGTATCCCGTTGACCTATATTGTCGATGTGGGTGAGTCAAGCCGTGGGTTAGTAGAAACAGTGCAAGATTCATTGCCTGAAGAGCTACGTCACTATGCCATCTATAAGCGTATTAAAAACTCAAAAGAAGAAGCGATTAATCCGCTTGAATTCAGTATGGGCTTACGCTACCCGTTGAACTACGAAATGCGTCAAATGACAGCGTTTTTAAGTTCATTGGTAACACCGCCTGAATTGAAAGGGCAACCAGCCAAAAACACTTCTGACGTTATTGGTGCGGTCCTACGCCGTACATTCTATTTTGCTGATGATACGAATGCTGATCATAAAGCACGTAAGTACATGCGCTTTGCAGATCCAGAACTAGATCGCATCATGGAAAAACACGGACTGATTGAGCCACATTCTGAACAAGGTAAGGATATTTCTTATTACGCTCTACGTGATCTTTTCCATTCAATGAATGAGATCCGTGGACGCACGTTGGCTCACCGTTACGCAATGCCGACTATTGGCGATATGATTGAAACACTTTCTGATTCATCAATTTTAGATGTTTGGAGTGATGTTCATATTGATAATGAACGAGCACTGGACTTTTTGGCGCATCAGATTATGGCTGCACAAAATACCTATCCAGCATTCTTCTATCACACCAACTTTGACATTGGTAACGCTCGTGTAGCTTCTATCGACTTAAACGAAGTTGCGACATCATCAGATCCTAAAACTACATCGCTATTCTTCCAGATTGTACGGATGTTCATTAAACGTAAGTTCGCCGTGAGCCGTGACGATATTCCAAAATTCCCACAAGCTTATCGTGAATATGCAACCCAACTGATTAATGAGCTTCTTGAAGACCGCAAAATTATGTCTTATGACGAATTGCACGTTGCGAAAGGCGATCCAATCCTATTAGAAGAATTGGCTGAAGACGCACGTACATTGCGTAAATGGGGTGCTCGTCTTAACTTGGCATCTCACAAAGTAGAAGACTTTAAAGACTTGGTGGGCTTTGCTACGGCGTATGTGATTGTCGATCCTGGTACACGCGAATCTCGTGAAGCTATTCGTGACAGCATCGGTCTAACTCAACTAGAAATGGATGCGCTTGGTTCAGGTAACGTAGGTTTCTCAGATCAAGGCTTAACGTACTTCAGTAAAATTAAACTCGAAAAAATGGAATGTTCGGGCTTATATACCGTTTCACTTGGTCCAATCCTTTTATGGTCACTCAGTACACATCCCGATGAACGTGCGCTCCGTAACTACACGTATGACCTTATCGGTGAACGTGGTAAGGCGTTGAAGGTCCTTGCACAATTCTATCCAAAAGGTGCGAAGAACCAGATTAAGACACGGCGTACCATGATTGAGAAAAATGCCAAAAATAAAGGCACGGACTTTGACGAAAACAAAGCAACTGCTTCAGTGATTTCTACCATGGCACAAGAGATGGTTGTTGAATATCAACGCTATGAACTTGAGCAAAACATGAAGAAAAAATTACTGAACCAACGTAAGTCTGAAGCTGTTTCTTCTTAACTCCAATCAGCTATATAGATTTGCGTTAATTGGTATATACATTGAAGTGCTTGGATATGGGTAAGGTCGTTAAACAACGACTTTGCCTATTATCCTGAAGATAAAAGAGTAGGTCGCAAAGTATGGCTTCTACACAAAAATACGGCACACAAACAAAGTTCAGACCTAGTTCGCTTAAGCGTGATACACGATCAGGCTTAGAGAAAATCCATTTAAAACTTACAGCGCCAGACGGCGCTAATTATTTGGTTGGCGTTCTTGGTGCTATTGCAGTTATTTTGTTTGTTGTTCCGTTTGGCGGTGAGATATTTATAGGGATCGCGTATTACCTATTAAAACGCTACACACATCCGAATGATTACTTTTTTGAGTGGCCATTCCGTGCGCCGTTGCATTCAAACTCACTGGATGCGTCAACTGACATTACATCACGCGTAAAAGATGACGTACTGGACAATCCAAAAGCCTTTTTGGAATACGCACGTACCAATCGCGATAAGCTACAAGGTGAGGGTGTGACTTACCTTGGTCGTTGCCGTGAAACTGGTCTACCTGTTTATGCATCCAACTCCGATGACCGTACACATCAAATTGTGTTAGGTACTACGGGTTCGGGTAAAACAGAATACATGCTAGGTAACTGTGCCAACCAGTACGTACAAAACTCAGGTTATATCTTTGTAGACGCAAAAGGTGATACCAAGGCTCAACAAGACCACTATCGTTTATGTAACCGCTTTGGGCGTAATGAGGATCTATTAACGATCAACTTCATTACCTCAGGTCGTAACATGCTACGTGCACAAACCGACAAGATGACCAACTCAATGAACCAAATGAGCAACACCAGCTCAGGGATGTTGATTGAATTCTTGATCAACTTGCTTGATGACTCAGGCGGTGGCGGTGGTGACATGTGGAAAGGTCGTGCGATGGCCTTTATCGCTGCACTTACACGAGTTTTGGTCTATCTACGTGACAATGGCTTCATTCAGCTTTCACCAAAAGTATTCACGCAATACATGGAACTTGAAGCACTTGAAGAATTGGTATTTTGTCATAACGATAAATACGGGATTGACTTTGAACGTGTGGCTGAACAACTTCAAGGCTACCTCGTTTCATTACCGGGTTATTCAAGCAACCCTAAAAAGTTAAAGAAACAAGAAACCAAAACCCGTGAGCAACACGGTTATATCACCATGCAGTTAACCAAGGCGATTAACGACTTGACGTTTAACTATGGTCACATCTTTGGTGTAGAGCATGGCGGTGATATTGATATTTTTGACGTTGTACTTAACCGCCGTATCTTAACTGTGCCATTACCAGCTCTTGAGCGTTCACCAGACTCACTCAAAATGCTCGGAAAATTAATCATTGGCTCAATTAAACAAATGATGGCTGGTTCCCTTGGTAACAAAATGGAAGGTTTACGCCGTGCCATTATTGACGCACGACCAACCAACGCCACTACTTCATTTAAGCTATTTTTGGACGAATGGGGCTACATCGTTATTGTCGGTGCTTCGGTTTTACCAGCTCAGGCACGTTCGCTTAACTTCTCTATTACGTTCGGTGCTCAAACATTTGAAGATATTGAACGTGGATCTAAAGAGGAAGCAGCTGCTACATGGGGTAACACGACCGTTAAAGCCATTGGACGTACTACTTCGGGTGCTGAAAGTACAACATACAAATTGGTTGATGGTTTTGCTGGTGAAGAGTGGCAAGGTAAAGTTAACTCAATCAATATGTATCAAGGTCTAGTATTCAACCGTTCGGTACCACAAACAGAAGTCCAGTTCGCCAAAGAAAAACGTGTGACCATTGAACAAATTGCCGGACAGCACAACGGCGAATTTACCTTGCTCATATCAACTAAAGGGGAAGGTGGTAAAACTTCAGACGTTAAAATCGTATCAATGTTGGCGTTCTATGTGGCTGGTGCTCAACCCAAGTACTTACGCTTAAATGACCTTTGCCCAATCTTCAATATCCAAAAATCTGAAATCTACGATCCTACTTTAAAAATTGAAGACTTCATTCATGAGATTGAGGAAAAACATACGCTACTGACAGACAACAATTCATCTGCCAATGTCACGGCGCTTGGTGATTTTGAGATCTGCAGAAAGCTCAATAACACCTTGTACGAAAACAACAACACGGTAAAAGACTTTACTCAAGATTTTGTACATCAGATTCTTGAAGCAAGACGTCTTGAATCCATCACACCTGAAGGGATGGCACCTGGACAAAGAACAGTAATGTCTTCGTCCACGGCGAAAGGTGAAATCTCCAAAGAACAAAAACACCGTGAAAGTATTGTTTCAGCACAAAAAGAAGCAAACATTAAAGACCAGATTATTGAGAAGCGAAAACAGTTCCAGTACTTCGGTAAAGATTCTGACATTTCACCTCAAGTACAAGCTGGTGCTTACAACAATGCGGATCTTGATGCTGAATTTAATATCTATGGTGAACGTATAAGCGAACCTGAACAGGCTCAACAGGAAAGTGATGTTGAAACTGTGACTCGCGCCGTTATCACACCAATGAACCTAGACAGCTACTATGATGAATTGAAAGAGATCCTAACAGGATATGACTTAACCGTTGCGCCAATTACTGAATATCAGCTTGTTCAGATACCACGCCATGTAAAACCTGAAGATCAGACACAATACATTGCGGAAAACAAAGCCAGTCTTGATCAAGCCATATCACATAGCACTCAAAATGAAATGGAATTCGTAGAACAACAGTATGCAGCTAAGTTTGAAAAAGCTTTGATGAAAAACCCGTTCTCGCACGAATGCGTTACTTTTGAAAAATTGTTGGTGATACTTGGTTCAAAAGGTTCTTCAGCTTCATTACGATCAGGCATTACAATCAAAAAAAAGGATGACTAAACGCATCCATGTAGAAGACATAAGGCTGGTTATCCAGCCTTTAGTTTTTTTTGGGTGAGCTGTTTGTACTTAATACGCCTTAATTCATCACTCGGCATGTATTGGGCTATTTAATATTCGCTCTTATACGGCGTTTCATTGAATATGGCCAATAACAACAACTGCGACAGCGGAATGGCTTCAGGCACTATCATTTTGAGTAAGCGAAACTTTTCAGACGCATTCACATCAAATGCAACCAATAACGCCGTATATGGAATGTGGCGATCTGCAAGTGTAAATCGGGGTAAAAGGTTGGTCCTAGTGCTAACGTTTGAAAGTCATACATATTCAAGCAAGAGATAGCTTTAGGTACATTGGATAGGTTCACGGCGTAAGATTCAATGTTTGAACACATATTGGCATCCAGTTTGGTTTTAACCCTAGTTTAGATGCATTTTAATATAATAACTTAGTTTTAACGTGCGTATTCTTAAACATAACTAAACCACTTCTTAAAACCTTGTTTTGTTTTAGGCTTAATCGGTATATACCATTTCATAAAAAGTTTAATGAACTGTGTTTTACCCTTTACAATCCTTAATACATCAATTAAATTGCCCTTAAATCACATCCAATATACAGGATATAGGCAATGACTAAAGAACAGCTAGACGACTTACAAACACTTGCAATGACTGACTATAAAACACGTTTACACGTTAAAGGTGTGCGAATTGTTGAAGTGCAACAGTACTCAAAGTCTGTCGATAACAACGCCGTACAACCACTTGCAACTAATACCACTCAACCGCAATTCTTAAATTAATTTTCCAAAAAAATACTTATAAGCACTTTCTGTATTAATATATCTTTATTAGTTTTAATAAAGCATTAATCAATGGAGTGCTTAAAATGTTAGATACTTTACTTTCGGTATTTTCAGCAAAACATAAGCTTTATAAGAATCTCAAGTTAAAACCCTTTATTGATACCCGTTTAGTCAATTCTGACAGCATCGCCATGACCGATGTTTTCCCTTTTCATCAAATCAAAGATTCTCTTTGTATGACTGGTATATCTCCTACTAATTTTGTACCAGGCAAAAACATTGTTTTGAATCCACATGCCAAAGATAACGATTCCATCAGCTACCTTGGTCAAGATACGCAAAATCATAAGCCGTTCTACATCTCTACCTTTGCTGAAGAATTGGCTGAAGTATTTAATCCGATTTTTGCAGAAATCATTCATCTTGAAACACCATGCTTACTTGACCTATCTGAAATTGGGGGCTTCTCAAATTCCAAGTCGGATTTAAGCCAGTACCGTAGCATTGATGATTTTGTAAAAAACGCATGCCCTGATTACATTAGTGATGTGAGTATGGAAAATTTAGATCGAATGTTGTTATGGCCAGAAATCCGTTTATTGAACTCTCCAGATACAACCACTGATCAATTTTTTATCTATGGCTGGAGTCCTAAGATTTTTGTTCAAAATGCTGGTGGATCACATCACATGGCTGCTGCACATTACTTGGCTAAGAAACTGAGCCAATGTGTGCCGATTCAAGGCAAAGTAAGTTTGAATCTAATCTCAAATAAAGCACTTCAAAACTTTGATTCAAAATACGCTGCGTTCGCCGTACCAGATGATGCATTGATTGATATGGGGAATGATTTATCAGAATCAGGGCTTGAATATCAGCTGGTGTTTTTCCGTGAACGTGAAGTTAATTTTATCTTCTTCAAAAAGAATGATCAGAATGCCCGTGTTATTTCGCTATTCAACAATCTGCATGCTTCATTGAATGGTGCATTAAAGACGGCGGTTCAAGCGCAATTCAAAAATGAAGCACTACTCACCATCATGAGTGCTAACCTCTCTGATACATCAAAAGATCAATTTTTTAGCACACGCCCTCACTTGGCTGAGATCTACAATCACGTTCAAAACGAAGTTTGTTTGAGTGGTCCTAAACCGACTAGCCCGACAATCTAAGGGGTAGGGAATATGGATCACCAATCATCAACTACACCACATGCACTCATTCTCGGTCTGACACTTGAACAGGCCATTTCTGTTTTAGCAAAGAAACCCGTTGATGCTACCCACTACAACTATCTTGAAGATGACGAGTACAACACCTACGTCATGATGAAACCTGAGTGGACTAGTCTCAACAAACATGCCTACCTACATGTAGATGGCTTAACCCATGAGCGTAAATGGATGTTTATGCCGAATGCTTCAGGTGAGTACAACTTGCTAGAGGGCTGTATTGACCTGTTTGAACTTAACCAGGCCATCGAACAGCAATATCTTGTGTTTGAACAATTCCTGAATAGCCACGGCGCACCGTTCCGCAAAGTTGGTGAGAAGTTTTCTTTTGTCACTCAACTTCTCTTTGATGCATGGGTGATAGATCCAGAACGTGCGATTCAAAAACTTCATGAGATGAAGGAAACAAAAATCTCATTACAAGTGCCTTTGCTTCATGGGGATAGTCAGCATGATTGATACGCAAAATACTAATGAAAACATTGCTTCAGAAATTGAAGCTCGTAGCGCTTTTGAAAATAGATACGGCGTGGTCGGTAGTCTGTTGGCCAGTGGCAATTATTCTTCTTGGGTGCATCAGGCGAAATGGGAAGCTTTTCGTGATGGTTGGATGCAAAGTGAAGTAGAAACTAAAAAATCTATCTATCAAATGCAAACACCAGCCATCAGCGATGACCAATTGGAAGTGGAAAAATTACTGCAGTTGCTCGATGACTTTTGGAATAAGAAATGGGGCGATTGGAAATCATCTGCAGATATGGTGGCGCAAGGTGAGGCAAATGCCTATGAACATGCGAGAGGATTGCTTGAAACGGCGATAAAACAAGATGAAGCCACATGCCAGTGGTTACGCAATCAATTGGCAACGATTCAAACTGAATTGGATGCTTTTATCACATTCGTTAATGAACACCTTGTTTACCATGAAAGTGATGGTCCAGATTTAATGTCGAAGATCCAGAAGCTCAAACATTTGATAAAGGTTAAACCATGATTACGGTTCAAATAGAGATGTGTGGCTTTGGGATTAAACGGCGTTGGGAGTTTGGAGATCCGCGCCGTGCGCCAATTACAGTTTTAGAAATGGGCTTCATTAAGGTTTGTAAAATGCGTGGTGATAGCAAACTGGTTGAGTTCATGAGGGGTTATGCAGACGACAAAGAATTCAACTGGCATCCCAAAGTTCGCATTGCACGTAGAAAAGCAGAACGTAAAGCCTATTCGTACTATGACAACCACTACAAACAGCAGATTAGAGAACTTTTCGATCGCCAAAATGTAGACCGTCAAAAACAATATGAATTGGAACGCCAAAACAAAGCGTTATTGGCTGTTATTGAACTTAAAAAAGAACAATCGTAGGTATATACCATGACGGGAATTGAATATTTTCAGAAGTATGGCTGGAGTCACGCCGTCCAGTCCGTTAGTCGAATTCCAAGTGAATACAACGAATATTCACCAGATCTCAAAACTGTTGTTGTAAACGGCAACTTTCGTTATGCGATGGCTGCGGAAATCAGCAAAAAGAAAACTGAAGTCTATGTTACTGAGCTCAAACAAATCATTGAGAGTGAAAAGCTACTAGAAGACTTCTTTAACTTGAATCTGGTTGGTATAGAAAAAGGCTTAAGTAATGCTAAGCGTGAAATGCAAGACATGGAAGAACAGGGGATTGTTGAATTCAACCATCGTTTTGATGACGACCTGACTTGCACCACGGAACGCATGAAACTTGCCATCGCTCAAATAGACCATCTTTATCAAAACAACATTACAAAAAGTGAGTAATGCCCATGTTAGAAATGTTCCAAAATCAAACCATGCGATATATCTCTATTGCCATTGGCGTGATTAGTATCTTTATATTCCTATACCTACTTAAACTCGGTGAGGGGCTTGTCATTAGCCTTATGGTTGCTGTGTTCATATGTGGTTTGAGTTTATTCAAACTGAAAAACTACTATGAAAAAAATAACCCATACATCAATGCAGAACACCTTGCTTGGCTGTATGGTGAATTGCAAGAATATGACCAGGATCTATTCACAACTGTCAGCAATCTGACCAAGAGTACTGGACGTTTAGAATTGAGCCAGCTTAAATCAATCCGTAACCGCTATGCTTCTTCCATGAACGAAACTCAACTACAAGCATTGGCCAGTGAACATACTGAAGAAAGCAAATATCGCTTAGACCAGTACAACTACTCAATTTATGTGATGGATGAAATCATTAATCAATATTAATGGCTGTAATCTAATGGTGAGAAATATGAGTCAGCAAAAACAAATTAAGCAAAAAGTGAAGCTTTTAGATATATCCCCTCTATCCGCTTTTTTTGGATTTTAATGTCTGAACTCTCAGTCGTTTATGCGTTTTATTCGCCCTTATATGATGAATTATCGGGTGCCAACCTGATCATCATTCTTCATGCAATCTCTATTAACATCGCCGTGTTATATATCTGCTATACGCGGTATCAAATGTATAAAGAGCTACAAAACTATTGAAAGGTTTATAAAATGAACCTCTGTACACGACAAATTTCACAGAACCCTTATCCTATCAGGATTCTGCCTTCTTAAAATTGCCAAAATTTCCTTAAACTCTTCTTTTTTCCCAAAACCAATTAAACGCTGAATCGCCATTTGAACATAGTCTAAACCATAGCGAAATAAACTCATTGAGAGTCGTCCATGCTTCTTTATTTTTATCGCTTTTTTTTGATCATGTTGCCATTCACCCGTTAAGTAACACCAACAGAAGCTTATAGCTAACACCGCAATCAATTTTTTCACTCGTCTAGGGTCTGTCAAGCGCGTATTTTCAAGATTAAACCCGCGTCCTTTGAGACAACTGAATAAGGTTTCAATTTCCCAGCGTAATGCATAATCCTGAATAGCATTGGCATTAAACTGAGGAGAAAC
>NZ_JBLVOM010000005.1:14027-19362 GCF_053543775.1 Acinetobacter endophylla
ATTTTTGTTACAGCTGCTATGATGAATGAGATCGAAAACTGAAATCCCCCACTAGAATTGTTGACTGGAGTCAAAATGAATAAAAAGCGGCCGGTTAATCTTGATATTCGAACCATTCAGCTTCCTCTCACGGCGCTTACATCGATTCTGCACCGGATTTCAGGAATTATGCTCTTTATTTTTCTGGGACTGATACTGTATATGCTGAGCAAATCGTTGGAGTCAGAAAAGGGTTTTAATGAAGTCAAGGAGATTTTTTCTTCACCTTTCGGCAAAGTTAGTTTCTGGTTGGTATACTCTTCATTTATTTATCATCTCGTAGCCGGAATTCGACACCTAGTTATGGATGTGGGTGTTGGTCATACTTTGAAAGGCAGCAATCGCGCCTCTACTATTGTTTTAGTAGTGTCGGGTGTTTTAATGGTTGCTGGCGCCGTATGGATTTGGTAGCTGTGGAGTCGTAATGCGTATTTACAAGGACTAAAAGCGTCCTTTAAAGCTAACTTACGAAAGTATTTATAATCGACGGTTCACGCTTAAACGGTTGAATCCTTTCGGGCTTCCGAATAGCTGTTAGCTGAAAGCTATCATGAGCTAAGTTTTCTGTGCATCATCAAATGTGTTAATGGGAGCGCCATAGTACTAGGTACAAATATGGCTCTAGGACAATGTTAGATGTTTTGGATTTTGAGGCGGATCGCTCTTATCGAAGATCGTCTAATTCGCTCTGAAGCGCAGGTTTTTTGAAACTATCACCTGGTTGGCACACTGTGCGAATCAACATCAGATATGAGAAAGCCAATCAGGTGAACACTACCCTCGAGGGCTCATCTGTCCAGTTAAAGCCTCGAGTCTTTCTGGGTGCGCAAAAGACAAGAAGGTTATATGGGAAAATTATGAGGCCTGGATACCATGCGTCATGGGCGTGCCGATGCTGTGAGTGACAGAGCGAGAAGCAAGTGAAAGTCCCTGAAGTAGGGGCGGGATGCGCCCGAGTGGCATTTTTTGTCTTAAGGTAGATCACGTAGCTGTTCTTCAGAATAATCTTCAGAGCGTTGACGACAGCCATCGCTGTGCATTCCTCAAGAATAGAATGTGTCGGAAGGGTGGCGTCATTGGTGTTAGTCATCGCTTAGGATTTCTCAATCTGGCTTACACGGGCGCCTGTACCGATATCCCCGCGGATGGCGACGTATCGATGTTGAATTCCTCGCCAGACGAAGTGCAATGAGCTGCGGCTATAGGCTTGCGCAGCCTTAGATAGCCGGCCGTCGCAGGCGCGCCGGTTGGCCGGGATCTTCTTCTGCCCGTCAGGTGTCCGGTCGGAACTCCAGCACGAACGCTACGACCTTTTCGGCGGACATTTCGCACGGCTTCAACAATGTCCTATCTGATGTAACGCGGAAGAGGTTGAAGCTGACAATGTCAGTCCCGTCCAACTCCCTGGCGAACAGACTGTTGCGACGTCCGTCCCCAGATCGCCGGACGATCAAGCTGAAACGCCGGCCTTCATAAGTCCCTTCTCTGTATCCCTCCGCAAGCTTCGCGAAAGCGGCATCGAACTCGGAATGCTCCATGTCATCCATCCTTATTGATAGAACAGAGGCGCGGCGGGTGCGAGACCGCCAGTGCCGGGTCGCGCTAAGGTGCCGGGCAGATTCCTGCAGCCGACGAGGCCCGGGGTGGGCAGGATAATTGAGATGTCGGCGCCCGCATGGCTATCAGCGAAGTCGTCCGTCCAGTCTGCTAGGCAACGTCCACGCCTTTCCAGAAAGCGATGTAATCCCGGATACCCTCGGCATCCGGAGTGGGGGCGGGATAGGTCCAAGCGGCGTTCACGTTGAGCGCGTCACCCGCGCGAACATGAAAGAAGCGCGCGGCGCCTTTGATCGGACAGACAGATGTGTGCGGGCTCATCTCAAGCAGGCTCAGGTCGACTCCTGACGGTGGGAAGTAGTGATTTCCCTCGACGATGACTGTTTCGTCGCTTGTGGCGATAGTAGTGTCTTTCCAGATGGCTGAGACCAACGGACTCTCCTTTTGTATTCATCAACCGGCGAAGGCTCGCGGGCTGGCTGCCCCAAGCCGCACCTCCTCAGGTGGCAGGCGGGTTGCGCCCGAGAAGTTTGTCGAGCTCGCCTCTGACATCGAGCGCGAATAGCTCATCGGAGCCACCGATAAGGGTGCCATTGATGAAGATCTGCGGCACGGAGCTTCGCCCCGACGCTTCCGCCATGGCCTGCCGGTGAGCCGGATCCGCCTCAATATCGAGCTCCTTCCATCGCACGCCCTTTTCCTTGAGGAGCGCCTTCGCTCGGCGGCAGAACGGGCACCAATTCGTGGTGTACAGCAATACATCAGTTGTCATATTGCATCTCCGGCAGTTGCACGCGGATCGCTGTCATGGCGTTGATCTCCAATTCGCGGCGTTCAAAGATGGCGACTGCACCTTGGCCGACATCGGAGCAGATGCTGACGATTGGCCGCTATCCAGGCGACATGGCCCAAAGTGCTTTCACCGCCAGGCAGAGGCCGCACGCGCCTCCTGTAGCGCCGAGCCGATGCTCTAAGGTAACCGAGCCTCGATTGGGACGGAAGCGGTCCCGCTCGAATCGCCCATCATGCTGGTCGAGCATATCAGGACGACGGATAGTGCAGGAACTTTCAAATTGAGCTTGATGTCGAGCCAGGTATCGCGAGCGAAGGCGTTCTAGAGGCCGGGGGGTACGAAGACTGTGTTCGGCAAAACGGTTCACGTTGATCGCCAAAGCTTCCCAGGGCGCACGTCTACGATCGGCGCGACGTGAGATAGCTCGCGCCGCTAGCCCCCGTAGCGCTCCGTCTTGATGATGGAGGCGTCCAAGCCCGCCAGCAGCGCGCTATCGGTTGCGATGTTGACGAATCCGTTAGACCCGCAGACGAACACTTGCGTCGGCTTTCCCTGAAGCCTGGTTAGAATTTCTTGGACCATCATGCCGTCGATCCGTCGCGCAAAGTCCGATGCGCGAACCGGTTTCTCGCGCGTAATCGCGAGCGCCAGGACGAACGCCGGATCGCTGATTTCGATGCAATGAAGTTCTTCTGAGAAGAGAACGTCCTCGGCGGTTCGTGCGGACAGGAGCAACGCTGTCGGAACGGCTTGGGCCAATGCGCGGCGCTGCCGGATCATTGCCATCAACGGCACGAGGCCGGAGCCTCCCCCGATCAACAGAACCGGATCTATGGCAGGCTCAGGCCAAAGGAAATGGCCACCGAGCGGACCGCGAACTTCGATTTCGTCACCAATCGCCGCGATGTCGTGAAAAAACGGCGAAACTTCGGCATCCGGCATGCGCTCGATAGCTATCTCGACGATCGGGGTCGAAACTGCCGATGACGCGATCGAGTAGCTGCGCATTGCACTGTAGCCGTCGGGCGCGGTCAGCCGGATATCGACGTGCTGACCTGCGGTGTGCGCGAACGGCTTGCTCAACCGAAGGAAGAAGCTCTTGATACTCGGTGTTTGCTGGATGATGTCGTCGATCACGCATGATTGCCACGAACGGACTTGCGCTTCGTTTTCAGTCATGGGTGTATCGTTGTTCGCGCCACGGATCGCCGTAGATGTGATAGCCGTGCAGCTCCCAAAAGCCGGCCTCGTCACGCGTCGTGAATTGCAGCGCATTCACCCATTTGGCGGATTTCCAGAAGTAAAGGTGCGGCACTAGAAGACGCGCCGGCCCCCCATGATCGCGGGAAAGTGGCTTGCCCGCATAACTGAGGGCGACCATCGCTTTCCCGGAAAGCAGATCCGTCAGAGGGACGTTTGTCGAATAATTATCGTAGCAGTGCGCCAAGACGAAATCGGTAGGCCGATCAAGCTCTGCATCTGCAAGGATGTCTTCAATGAGTACACCCTCCCAAACGGTATCCAGTTTGGACCAAGAGGTGACGCAGTGAATATCCTTTGTCACCTGGGTCTTTGGTAGAGTGTTGAATTCGCCCCAATTCCACGTTTTGACGGGCTTCGGACCAATTTTGACTGTGAATTTCCAGTCGGAGGGCTCTACCCTCGGCGTAGGGCCGGCCGACAGAACAGGGAAATCCTCCACCAGATGCTGACCTGGCGGAATCCGATCGGACTGGTCGCCTGAACCGCGACCGGTGAAACCTCTGGTGACCATAGTGACCCCTCTTGCTCGATACGGCAGACCGAAGCCGGCCTTCATTTCAGTACTCTGCGTAAAGCATTTGCCCGCACATCCGCCGAATAAGCCAATCGACTAAAAATCAGATACAGATGCTCTATCATCGTAAAAAATCGCGTATCGAACATAGCGTCAGGCCAGCATGATTCCCAATACCCAATGGCTATAGGGTAGATAACCCCAAGGCTGCGTACGCTGATCTGCGGTATGCGGAGCGGAAGTTGCAGGTTCGCTCTCAAACGGATGGGCAGCGTGCAAAGCTCAAGGCTCACCAGCGCATGGTTGCCCAGTTCGCGCTCGCCGGCAGCTTGAGTATATTAAGGACGAAATGTCGATCTGATCTATTCTGGCTTCAGGAAATAGGGAAAATAAGGTCGGACGTTCGCGCACCGTCGCGACGCGCGATCATCCACTAAGCTTCTGTATCGGGGTTGGAGGATCAGATGAACGAGATCGAACGACAAGCGCCTGAGCTGCGGGTGCAAAAATGGATTGGCAAAGATGGGGAAAGTATCGCGCCGTTCAAACTGTCAGATATCGGGCCCGGCCCGAAAATCTTGTTTGCCTTCCAGCATTGGTGCCAAGGTTGCCATTTGCATGGGTTTCCGACGCTACAAAAGTTGCATGCAGCGTTGAGCTCAAAAGACGTGGGGTTCGCAGTGATCCAGACCGTCTTCGAAGGAACGCATGAGAATACCTTCGAGAAGTTGCGCGTGAACCAGCTCAAGTATGAGCTTCCTATCGTTTTCGGTCACGACGAGCAACCGACCGGCTCGCCGTTTCCAACCTTCATGGAAGACTACCGCACACGAGGAACTCCGTGGTTTACGGTTATCGACGCTGGCGGTAGCATTGTTTTCTCGGACTTCCATCTCGACGCGGAGCGACTAGTGAAGCAACTTGAGCAAGGTTAATCGTTGGAAGGTGGGCAATCATCCTGATTGCCACCCATCCCCTGATGCCCACTACAGGCGTTGCGCGCTGTAACTCTGTTGATCAGCGTGCGAAAACCCGGATCCGGATAGGAGGAGCGTCAACGATTGAATCAATCCGTTGGGAGAGGGCGGCTCCGCTCCGTCAGCTCGGCAATAGATAACCCATTCTCGCCGAGCAACTCTCTGATCCGATCGACGATATGAGCCCCTAGC
>NZ_JBLVOM010000006.1:0-7885 GCF_053543775.1 Acinetobacter endophylla
TGCATACGTCGATAAAATGATTGTGGTAAGCACTTGATGGGCAAGGCTTTAGATGCAGAAGAAAGATTACATGTTTGCTTTAAAATAATCACAAGCATGATGAGCGCAAAGCACTTTAAATGTGACTTGTTCCATTTTAGAGATTTGTTTAAGATAAGATATAACTCATTGAGATGTATCATAGTATTCGTCGTTAGAAAACAATTATTGTGACATTATTTCAATGAGTTATCTATTTTTGTCGTGTACAGAGAAAAAATATATAAAAGTTGAATCAAATATTAAGAGCAAAAATCCTTAGTTTTAAATATAGATGAATGAAGACAGATGGTCATTAAGCGGTGTAATCAGCACTCTATCTTGGCTTAAATAAGTTATCGTTTTGTTATACCGTTAAAAGCATAATTTATTAAAAAATTTAGAGTTTTAGTTCGCTATCGCTCTACTGTGAACCATAAATGATTAGAAGGATGGGCTTTGTTGTACAAACCTATTCTTAAAGCCATCTTTAGCAATATAATTTCCGAATGAAGAAGCCAGCACCTAAAATTGACCGTACAAGCAATTGCTCCTCATATAACCGAGTTCTCATTAATCGTGGAAATATTGCCATTTGGTTTGATCTTGAAACTCAGAGGTATGCTCATTATTGAACAAAGTAGCAAAACCAGAAGTCATACAATATGGCTTCGACTTTTGTCTCTTAACTCGGTTGGAGGAACGCCAAACCAACTTTTAAAGTTGCGACTAAAAATAGATAACTCTGCATAGCCCAACTGTAGAGCAATATCCGTCAAATTCACATTGCCTGCATCAAGCATACGCAGTGCTTCTTTTTTTCGGACATTTTCGAGTATATCTCGATAGCTTGTTCCTTGCATTTTTAAAGCGCGCTGAAGCTTTTTCGGATGCATGCCCATACAGAGTGCGATATTTTCAATGCTGCAGTCTCCTGTCGCCATCAGCATGCGGACTGAACTCTCTATCAGTGCGGTATTGTCTTCAGTTTTGGTGCTGCTTTGTGTTTCAAGCTGTTGTACGATTAGTTGATTAATGGCATCTTCATTAAAATTATAGGGTTTATAGCTTAAAAAGCTTGCCGGAAAATAAAGTGCATCTTCATCGGTTTCAAACTCTACTTGACATGAAAAATGTGCTTGGAAAGTTTGAGCACCTTTTTGTGGTGGTTTTTGCTTGAAGCAAATTTTTTCAGCATGCCACTGTGAACCAATCAAATCTTTGAGAATATTCGTGACAAGGCAAATGGCCAGTTGTGATTTTTGTGGTACATCGGTGTTGTATTCACTTAAACGCACAAAGTTCAGCTTACAGAGCAGAGCATTATGTTGCGAGACGTGGAAGACAATGCCTTCAGCATGTAAATAGACATATTTTTGCGCCACGCTTAAGGCTTCAAGTATGGTCGTTTGTCGGGACATGTAGACGCCAATCAAACCGATTGTGCTAATATTTTGGAGTGCACCGAGTTTTAAACCGAAGCAGTCATCCTGACAGGCTAAGGCCGTTTTTTCCAATAAATTTAAATAATGATCATAATGAATAAATGAATCTGGATCACGGAGTAAAGCAGGTAAAATCCCGATCTCTTTCAAGATTTCTATAGGGTTTACGCCATAACTAGGGACTAAGTCTTCAAAACCGCCGAGGCTGGCTGCACGAATATAACTTCCCATTACAACATTCCGTGTTGTCCTAAAAGATCAATTTAGTGTCCTAAAAAGTCAAGCATAATTCAAGTCATTTGTTAAAGTAGGATAAGAGATTATCTCAACCAACATAGAAAAGAAGTATTGAATCACCATTTTTAGCCGTGAAAGGAAAAGCATATGCAACTTACGGTTCAGTCTCATATCGAGCAAACAGTGATAGAACAGACATTACACGATTGTTTTCAATTACAGCGCAAAAGCTTTCATCAACAAGGCATTGAAACGATTGCACAACGCAAGCAACATTTACTGAATTTAAAAGCACTGATTAACAATCACCGTGAAGCAATTATTGACGCCTTGAATCGTGATTATGGCAATCGTTCACGCCATGAAACCTTATTAGCAGAAATTATTACTGTCACGGATGACATTAACGGCAGCATCAAACATTTGAAGCAGTGGACCAAAGTACAAAAACGACATGTCGATCATAGCCTGTATTTTGGTGCAAAAAACCGTGTGATTCCGCAGCCACTGGGGGTGATTGGAATTATTGTGCCGTGGAATTTCCCCATCAATTTGATGTTTTCACAGTTGTCGGCCGTGTTTGCTGCGGGAAATACGGCTATGGTTAAAATGTCTGAAAATTCAAGACATTTGGCTGAATTGCTGATTGAGTTAAGCCCCAAATATTTTAAAGCAGAAAAATTACAGATTTTCGATGAGACTGGTGAAGTGGGTATCGCATTTTCAAAATTGCCGTTTGACCACCTGATGTTTACTGGCTCTGGTGCGACAGGGCGTAAAGTCATGGCTGCTGCAGCACAAAACTTAACCCCTGTGACTCTGGAACTGGGTGGTAAATCTCCTGCGGTGATTGACCCTGAATACCCTATTGAGAAAGCTGTAGAACGTATTATGTTTGTGAAACAGTTTAATGCGGGACAAATTTGTACCAATGTCGATTATTTATTTGTACATGAGTCGAGGTTACAAGCGTTTATTCAAGCGGCATCAGTTTGGGTGCAGGAACATGTGCCTGATATTCATAGCAAAGATTATACTTCTGTGATTGATGAGCGTGCATTTCAGCGCTTAGTACATAGCTTGGCAGATGCTGAAGCCAAAGGGGCTAGTTTAATTAATTTAAATCAGCAAGAGCCTGATGCTGCGACACGAAAATTTCCACTGACTTTGGTGTTGAACAGTAATGATGAGATGGAAATTGATACGCGTGAAACCTTTGGCCCGATCTTGATGGTCAAAACCTACCAAAAGCCTGAAGATGTGGTTGACTATATTGTTCAGCGTGATCGTCCATTGGCCTTTTATCCATTTAGCAATAACAAAAGCTTAGTCGAATTTTATATCAGCAGAGTTATGTCGGGCGGGGTTTCGGTCAATGATGCCTTATTTCATGTCGGGCAGCATGACTTACCATTTGGTGGAGTCGGTGCCAGCGGGATGGGGCACTATCATGGCTATGAAGGCTTTTTGACTTTTTCCAAAATGCGTCCTGTGTTTTATCAGGCGGGTTTTTCAAGCTTGAAGTTTCTCGCGCCGCCTTACGGAAAATTTGCCAATTGGCTGTTGAATTTATTGATACGCATCAAATCATAAGTGCCTAAATTTTAAAACCTCAACATCACTTTTCACTTCAAGATGGATATTTTGAAGTGAAGGGGTTGGTGTATTTAAAAACAGAAAAATAAAACTATTAAAGGAGTTAATAGGATGAATAAAATAGATTTTGATTATGATCAAATTGTGATTGGCTCAGGCTTTGGTGGATCGGTCAGTGCTTTACGCCTTAGTGAAAAAGGCTATAAAGTCCTGATTTTGGAGAAAGGCTTACGCCGTGAAGATAAGGATTTTCCAACCACCAATTTAGACACCAAAAACTATTTGTGGCGTCCTGAACTGGGATTCAGAGGTACGATGCAATTTACTTTCACCAGTAAAACCACCATTTTGCATGGGGTAGGTGTTGGTGGGGGCTCACAAATTTATGCCAATGTACATTTAATTCCACCTGATGCAGTTTTTGAGTCCGAGGCTTGGACGAAAATTCGTAAAGATTGGAAAGACACCTTAAAACCATTTTATGGTCTAGCTCAACGTATGCTGGGTACAGCGAATAATACTTATACCAATATTGCAGACGACACGTTAAAAGAAGTTGCGAGTGAAATTGGATATGCAAATTCATTTAAAACGGTGAATACGGGGGTCTTCTTTTCACAAGTAGCTGGTCTGGAAGGACAAGTAGCGAAAGATCCGTATTTCAATGGAGAAGGGCCAGATCGTAACTCATGTATTTATTGTGGCAGTTGTATGTTGGGCTGTCGTAATAATGCCAAAAACACCCTCATGAAAAATTATCTGTATTTTGCTGAGCGTAATGGCGTTGAAATTCGCCCAAGCTCTGAAGTCATCAAAATTATACCCTTGAGTGAGGATGGTGGTGAAGGCTATGAAATCATCGTCAAAGAAACTTTAGGCAAGAATGTTCGTCAGTATAGTTTACGCAGTCGTGGGGTAGTGTTATCTGCAGGGGTGATGGGTACGGTACCGATGTTGTTAAAAATGCGGGATCAGCATAAGACTTTACCCAATATTTCTTCATTGCTGGGACAGGAAGTTCGGACGAACTCGGAAACCCTGACCACAGTGAACAATACTGGTAAAAAACTGGATGATGGTGTGGCAATCAGCTCCTTTATTTCAGTCGATGCAGATACCAATATCGAGGTCACACGTTTCCCTGAAGGTGCGGATGCTTCATGGATTTATATTCCATATGTGCCGATGGTGACTGGTCAGGGCTTTATGCGCTTTATGAAGTTTGTGTTCACTACACTGTTGCATCCCTTAAAAACCTTTAAAGTACTGCGTTATAAGGGTAAAGCCAAAGACTCTATTATTTTATTGGTAATGCAAAAGTCTGAAGCGTTTATTCATTTTGAATGGCGTAGAAAGTGGTATCGACTGTTCAAAAATAGTATCACTGCCGTGCAAAAAGAAGGGGACACGCCACTCACCGTTTCATTCCCAGCGGCTGAAGAAGCCACTAAAATGATTGCACAAAAGTTAGGTGGAGAACCGGGTTCTGCACTTACTGAAATTCTACTGGGAACGCCAACGACAGCACATATTATGAGTGGTGTCGCGATGGGCAATGACAAGTCGAATGGCGTTGTGGACTTCACTGGTCAAGTCTTTGGTTATCAAAATTTACGCGTATTAGATGGTTCGATTGTACCTGGAAATTTAGGTGTGAATCCCTCACTGACCATTACCGCACTGTCTGAATTTGCGATGAGTCAAATCCCAGTGTTCTCCGCAGAGCGGGCAGCAAAGATTCAGCGTATCGAATTTAGTCGGCCTTTGGAGGGACAGGTGTCTGACTTGAAGGGTACTGGTGATTTAGCCAGTGCATTAAGTAATGCTTAAAAAAGGGAATATGGTTTGGGCTGGTGATGGTGCCTAATACGGCAAAATAGACAGCCGAAGCAATACAATCTTGAGATCATTATCCTTCTAACGCTGTATGACAGCGTTAGAGGGCGTTACTGATTTGATAGGCTATGATTCAAAAATTCATAAGCTAAGAAGAGAGCGAAAAGCTGTCTTACCTTGTTACCGATTAATTGGGCGGGCATTACTGAGTCTATTCGTAAACCCAAAAGCCATGGTTTATTTTTTCTTTTTATAAAATATGACAAGTAAAATCAGAATAACTAAGATCAAAGTAATCATGACTGTTTCCATAGTTTGACCTCTAAATCTTATATTTTATCTAATTTTAACATGCTCATTCGATCACTATATATTCAAAATAGATCGTTTTATATTCTTTAAATATGGAGTTGCATATATATGATTATTCATATATAAATATATGTAAAGATTCCATTGAGTTTGAGTAAATGACTGCTACTCCAAAAGTGAAGATTTATCACAACCCTGAATGTGGTACATCACGTAATACATTGGCGTTAATCCGTAATGCCAATATTGAACCTGAAGTGATTGAGTACCTTGTAACACCTCCATCTAAAAATGAACTGATTCAAATGATCGCGGATGCAGGTTTAACGGTGAGAGAAGCGATTCGTAAAAATGTTGCTCCATATACAGAATTAGGAATTGATCAAGAGGATTGGACTGAAGATCAATTGCTTAACTTTATGCTTCAGCATCCAATTTTGATTAACCGTCCATTCGTGGTGACTGAATTAGGAACTCGTTTAAGTCGTCCGTCAGAACTAGTTTTAGAAATTTTACCACTCCCACAAAAGGGTGCTTTCACTAAAGAAGACGGTGAACAAGTACTTGATGCAAATGGGCAGCGATTGAAATAAAAATTTCATGGATATATGTGAATATTGATATATCCATATGTCAGAGTGAGTGAAAGTATGGATCAAATCAATTTCTTTAAATGTTTGGCTGATGAAACGCGATTCAACATCGTCATGTTGGTTCTTGGAAATAATGAACAGTGTGTTTGTGATTTGACTGAAAAACTACAACTCAGCCAACCCAAGATTTCACGGCATTTAGCCTTATTACGCTCTTCTGGTCTTTTACAAGATCGACGTCAAGGACAATGGGTCTATTACAGTCTCAATCCCAATTTACCTACTTGGTGTATAGACGTACTTAACACCCTTAAAAATGCTGATTTACAGCCAAAAGTTGCTCCATCATTTCAACAAATCAATAGTTATTGCGAGTAGAACAATATGAAATTCCTTTTTTTGTGTACTGGAAATAGTTGCCGTAGCATCCTGTCAGAAGTGCTGTTTAATAGTCGTGCCCCAGAGGGTTGGAAAGCATACAGTGCAGGTAGTAAGCCGTCAGGACAAGTGCATCCGTTGACCATTGAAACTCTAGAAAATCTTGGTCTTTCAACAGATGGCTTGTGGAGTAAAACTATTGATGACTACGAACAATATCAACCTGACGTGGTGATTACTGTTTGTGATTCAGCAGCACAAGAAGCGTGTCCACTTTATTTGGGTGGTGCGATCAAAGCACATTGGGGCTTGGCTGATCCATCACATTTAGATTTGCCGAAAGAAGAAAAGCTCAAAGCATTCCAAGTGACTGTAGACCATATTAATCGTCGTTTAGATGCATTGTTGGCACTCGATACAGCGCATATGTCTCGCCCAGATTTGATTGCCGCAATCAATCAAATTTCGCATATTGAATGAGAACATCATGGCTCAACAAAGACTGTCATTTTTAGATCGTAACCTCACGCTATGGATTTTTATTGCTATGGCGTTGGGAATTGCGATCGGTGTGTTCTTTCCACAAGCCTCAGTGGCATTGGATAAAATGAGTGTGGATTCCGTCAATATTCCAATTGCGATAGGTTTGATTTTGATGATGTATCCACCTTTGGCAAAAGTGGATTATGCAGCGCTACCACAAGTGTTTAAAGACAAAAAAACCTTAACTTTGTCTTTGGTACAGAACTGGGTGATAGCACCAGTATTGATGTTTGCATTAGCCATTATTTTTCTACATAGCTATCCAGAGTATATGACAGGCTTAATCCTGATAGGACTGGCTCGTTGTATTGCAATGGTCTTGGTGTGGAACGGTTTGGCCTGTGGGGATAACCAATATGTTGCTGCATTGGTGGCTTTTAACAGTATCTTCCAAATTTTATTTTTCAGTACCTATGCTTGGTTGTTCTTGACCTTCTTACCACCTTATTTTGGTGTTGCAGGGCAAGTGATCAATGTCGATTTCTGGACCATTACCCATGCGGTACTGGTGTATTTAGGGATTCCATTCTCTGTACACGACAAATTTCACAGAACCCTTATCCTATCAGGATTCTGCCTTCTTAAAATTGCCAAAATTTCCTTAAACTCTTCTTTTTTCCCAAAACCAATTAAACGCTGAATCGCCATTTGAACATAGTCTAAACCATAGCGAAATAAACTCATTGAGAGTCGTCCATGCTTCTTTATTTTTATCGCTTTTTTTTGATCATGTTGCCATTCACCCGTTAAGTAACACCAACAGAAGCTTATAGCTAACACCGCAATCAATTTTTTCACTCGTCTAGGGTCTGTCAAGCGCGTATTTTCAAGATTAAACCCGCGTCCTTTGAGACAACTGAATAAGGTTTCAATTTCCCAGCGTAATGCATAATCCTGAATAGCATTGGCATTAAACTGAGGAGAAAC
>NZ_JBLVOM010000007.1:0-58187 GCF_053543775.1 Acinetobacter endophylla
CACTGCTGTCCCATAGTTTGCTTTAAATAAAAAAACCTGAGTCCTAACAGTTAAAATATGAGTGCAAACAAACACTTTAACGACCAGGATTCAGGTTTTGTCACATCAGAATACCGTATTTCATGAGCTAATTAAACCTGTTGTGCGACAGGATTTTGAACAACTTGCTAAAGTACACCATGTTGGACAGAAATTTAGAGCGGCTTCCCGGTGGGATCAGTTTATTGCCATATTGATGTCTCAATTCTCTTGTAGACAAAGTCTGAGAGATATTCAATCCAATTTGGAGTGCCAACAGGAAAAGCTAAGTCATCTCGGAGCAAAGTCTATTCCCCGAAGCACGCTGGCACGAATCAATGAGCAGCAGCCTGCTGCCTTGTATCAACAGCTATTTTACAAGTTGCTTAAATACTATGAACACTCAAAAGTAGCTCATAAATTTCGCTTTAAGAATCCCTTGTATTCCTTGGATGCCAGTCATATTGACCTGTCGCTTTCCTTATGTGAATGGGCCAAAGTTCACGACTCAAAAGCCAGCATGAAACTCAGCATAGGATTGAATCACAGCAATGATATTCCTGAGTTTGTTGCAGTTGAAAATGGCAAAGAAAATGACATGGTACAAGGCCGCAAATTCCAGTTTCCTGCTGGCAGCATTGTAGTTTTTGATAAAGGCTATGTCGATTACCAATGGTATGCAAATCTGACTGCTCAAAACATTGGATTTGTCACACGTTTTAGGCCTAAATCTGTGTATCAGGTGATCCAGCAACATCCAGTGCTTGAATCCAAAGGTATTCTAAAAGATGAAACCATTCAGCTGAATAGCGCACATGCCCTAAAAAGAAAAGCCCCAGTGTTAAGAAGAATTGAATATAGAGATCAGCAAAGTGGCAAGCACTTTAGCTTTCTCAGCAATAACTTTCATTTAGCCGCCTCCACCATTGCGGCGATTTATAAAGATCGTTGGAAAGTTGAGCTGTTCTTTAAGGCGATTAAGCAGAATCTCAAATTAAAAGCGTTTCTAGGCCGCAGCAGGAACGCAATTCAGACACAAATCTGGATTGCGATGATCGCCTATTTATTGGTGAGTTTCGCTCAACATTTAGGAAAAACAGGTTGGACAGTTCAACGTTTACTCAGAATAATTCAAGTGAATTTGTTTGAAAGAAGAACTTTAAAAGCTTTATTTTCACCCGATAAAATACCCATAAAACAAGAGGAAGCTCAAATGAGCTTCCTCTTGTGAAAAATTGTGGGACAGCAATGAGCTTAAGCTTCCTTTTTTTATAGATGCTCGATTTTCTAAGTATTTGAAATTTATTATCTCTGTCTATTCTTGTAAGCATTCGCTTACATCAATTCCAGCACTTTGCGGCTGTTTTGAATAGTGTAAATTTCCTATGATAGCTTTAACAGGAACAGGACGTTCCGCACAAGAATAACAATAGATAAATACAAGGAAAGTAAGGTAAGACAGGAGTTATACCAAGCGAACCCATACGGAAAACCCCTGGCAGATGCCAGGGTTTTTCATTTCTATTTCTTTATAGAGCAACGCTTACAACAGCAGTGATTCAGAAACATGATTCTTAAAAATTCACTGTTAATGAGCTAAACAGACAAGTAGAAAACCTTTCACCGAAATTATGAATCTTCAGTGCTAAAAAAAGCACCTAAAGGTGCTTTTTCTTATTGCTGGGCTAAATTATAGCGCAACGATATTGATCGCATTTGGACCTTTTTGACCATCAACCACGCTAAAAGAAACGCGTTGACCTTCAAACAAAGTTTTGAAACCAGAACTGCTGATTTCTTTAAAGTGTGCAAAAACGTCAGGACCTGATTCTTGTTGAATAAAACCAAAACCTTTAGTTTCGTTAAACCATTTTACTGTACCGGTAACTGTAGTAGACATAATATAACCTGTTAAATTTTAATAATTTTAGTCATGCAAATGACTATGGATAACTTGGAAAAACAACAAGAATTGAAATAAAGATCTGAAAAAACTGAGGATTATAAATAATACTGCGGCACTTAAAGAAGCTTAACTAAACAACGCTTTTTTCTAGTTAAACACAGCATAGCCTAAATCATAAAATATTCAAGTTTTTTATATTTATTATTTATTTTTCTTATAAAAGTGGCTCCATTCTCTTTTTTAAAAAAATTCAAGCTAGTCTAGTTCTATTGATTACATTTAAGCTTTAGCGAAGCAAAACAATAAATAAACGTTGTGTTTACGTTACTTTATGTTAATCAGAATCGTTCAGTACTCAGCAAGATTTTACTAAGTCAGTGTATTTTATAACTTTGGGTAAATTAATATTTGTAGCTTTAAGATAGTTATCGTCATTGCTCATGTATAAAAATCCACCTATATTAAAACTCAATTGGAAAAATTAACTATAAGAATTTCTTAATTTTAATTTAAAACCAAATACGAGTGAGTCTCATGGATTACTGGAACAGTGTGTTACTTATATCCATCATCACCATGGTTGGATTGGCCATGATCATCCTGTTCGTCGGATGTAAAATGTGGAAGAACTTGGTGGTCACTTTACTGATTGCCACCTTGATTGGTTTTCTGATTGTATGTGCAATCAATTTTGTTTTTGGCGATCGTCTTCAATTTCTATGGGGTGCCCCTGAGACTGGCGATAGCAATTTTATGCTGGAAATGGGGCTGATGAGCCTGTTAATTGGCGGCGTGAGTACCTTTATCATTATGTTAGGCACTTTGGTTGCTAAAAGTAACAGTAGAAATCAAGGCGATGAAGACTAATTTTTCGCAAAATGCCAAGTGTCTTAATGAGCGGGAAAGTGCAGAAAAACATCGCATATGCAGTGCGTAGGCTTAAAAAATCTTTGTCAGCCAAATGTATAGTGCCATAGCGCTACGGGGCATAAATGGAGCTTCATATCCCGTAGCTGCATAATTTTCTGTATCAAAAATTTAGAACATCATTCTTAGACCTGCACCATAGATCCAGCCTTTTTCAGAATCAGAGCTTTGCTGCCAGGCTGTCTGTTTGTTGCCTTTACTATATTCATAACCCACTTCCAGATAAGGCATGAGCTTTTTGCTCAGTTCATAGCGTGTTTCCAGGCCCAAGGTGGCATGACTAAGGCCGGTTTTTCTCGCATTCGCTGCCTGATCATTCAGGATGACATCCAGTTCGACAAAGGGCTGCATAATCAGTTTCTGAGTCAGTAACAGGTCACGCTCTGTTTCCAGTTTTAATCCGACAAAGTCATCTTCACCGACATAGACATGAGCATCCGTTTCGAAAAAGTAGGGGGCCAGGCCATGCAGGCCAAATACTGCATCGAAGCGCTCGTTCTGCTGGTTTGTAGAAGGCTCGGCTAAATTTTCCTGTCGATACGCACCCCGGTCTGCACATCCCAAAAATCGGAAATATTGCGGCTATACAACACTTTGGCATCATATTCGGCCTGATGGGATTCATGTTTGTCGGCTTCTAACTTGAGGAAGATTTTATTTTCATCCGTGCCGACTCTGGCCTGGTTCTTGGACTTGAATGCTCCATTTCTCTCTGAACTATGCTGCCATTTCTGGTCCAGAATAATCTGGCTATAAATCTGTGCACCATGTTCTTTACGATGATCATGTTCGCTGGCAGAACTGACTGAATTTTGTGGCGTGCTCAGCACCTGCTGTTGATGCAATAACTTTGGTGGCGGTTGATAGGATGAGGCATCTGCTGTTCCAGTATGCTGTGCGTGGTTATCAGCCATGTTTTGCATGGCATGATGTCCGCTATGATGCTGATGTTCAGCATGGCTTGTATGATCGCTAGAAGCTGCCGCAAAAATACTCAGACTGCTTAGGGTAAGCGCACTGCTGAGCACTGACTTTACAAAAAGATTAGTGATGTGCATGGCTTTCTCCTTGAGCAGCTGCTGGTTTTGAAGGCATTTTTTGTGAAGAAGGGTGAGATGTTTGATCTTCATCTACATGTGCCACAATCAGCTTGTTCATCATGCCGGCACTCATGTGATAGAGCAGATGGCAGTGAATCGCCCATTCTCCCAGTTCGTCTGCTGTGAGCAAGGTCGTGACCGTTTTCCCGGGCGGCACAATCACGGTGTGTTTATTTGGCATATTTGCAGCAGACTGACCATTTTCCAGCTGCATAAACATGCCATGCAAATGCATCGGATGGGCCATCATGCTGTCATTGATAAATTTCAGCTGGATCCGCTCGCCATATTTCACTTGAAGTGGCTCGGCATCACTGAATTTTTTACCATTCATGGTCCAGATGTAGCGCTCCATGGTTCCACCCAGACGAATCACCAGTTCACGTTCTGCTGCGCGGGTATCAGGTTGTGGTGTCAGGGCTTTGAGGTCTTGATATTGCAAGGCTTTGTGCCCTGCAGGCGTAGACATATTGGCCCAGCCCTCAACCGGCTGATGAGGCTGATTGGTTCCGGACATGGCATTATGACTTGCATGCATGTCGTGCTGGGCATGTTGATCATGTTCACTTGTGGCAGTCTGCATGGTCTGACTGCTGTGTGTGTCATGTGACATGTCATGTTGTTCGCCATGTCCCATATCTTCCATGGTCAATAAGGCACGAGGGCGCGGTGTTGGTAATTGAACCGGAGCCAGGGCTTTACTTGAATCAGTTGCCTGATGCAGACTGCCAATGGCAAAGCCTGAGCGGTCGATCGATTCCGCTTCAATCTGGTAATGCGCTGCAGTGGGTTCCACAATCACATCATAGGTTTCAGCGGTTCCGATACGGAATTCATCTACATTGACCGACTGCACCGGTTGTCCATCGGCACTGACCACGGTCATTTTCAGCTGGGGAATACGCACATCGAAAAACGACATGGCAGAAGCATTGATGAAACGCAGGCGGACTTTTTCATTGGGCTGGAACTGGCCACTCCAGTTTTGTTGCGGCGTTTTTCCATTGACCAGAAAGGTATAACCGGTAACATCAGATAGGTCGGTTTTCAGCATACGCATCTGGTTCCACATCTTGCGGTCTGACCAGGTGGCCTTCAGGCCATCACGTTTCACCTGCTGGAGTACATCGCCCAAGGTTTCACGCTGGTTCTGATAATATTCGGCCGATTTTTTTAAATTGTTCTGAATCTGCTGGCCGCTTTGTTCGTGAAAATCTGACAGCATCACCACATAATCCCGCTCGGTTTGTTCATGTGGAGGTAGTAATGTCTGTGCTTTGGGGCGAATCACCAATGCGCCATAGAGGCCGTCCTGTTCCTGACCTTTGGAATGTGCGTGATACCAGTAGGTGCCGTTTTGACGAACCTTGAAGCGATAAGTAAAAGACTGCTTCGGTTTGATCCCCTGAAAACCGTTAAATCCGGGCACACCATCCATCAGCCCAGGCAGGAGGAGGCCATGCCAGTGCAGCGAGGTATCCTGATTGTTCAGGTTGTTTTGTACATGAATGACTGCATCATCACCTTCTTCAAATTCCAGCAAGGGTGCAGGGAATTTTCCGTTTACAGTGATACGCTTGACCGTCTTTCCGGTGAGATTGATCGGGCTTTCATCAATGACCAGATGATATTCTTTTACGGCTGCAAACAAGGCAGACGACGAGATGAGACCGAAGCCCAGACACAGGCTTTGACTGATTTTAAGCAACATAACTTAATCCTTAATGAATAAAAAAATTTAAAAATTCAGGATCAAGCTTTGGGTGGGCGCAGGATTTCTTGCCAGTAACCGGCAAGGTGCTGGGCATGGTAAGCAGGGAGGAGGGTTTTTTCCGGATAACCGTGATCAGGCACGCTTAACTCGGGCGTTGTAATGGGCAGGCTGGTGACCAAGTTCTGGCAGGCCATAGTGCCACAATCCAGACAATCTGATGACTGCTGGGTGCTGTCACTGACACAGTCCGGCTGAATCAGTTCCTGATCTTGATGATGATCAGTCTTATGCAGCGAGTGAGAAGCAGAGGGTTTTGTCATTTCCAGACAATGAGGATTCGTTTTTCAGACGGCATAACCAGATGCATGGTGTTTGCAGATGCGACAGACACACTGCTCCAGCCTATGGCAAAAACCACAAGCATCACCAACCAGATCTGTTTGACGAGCCGTATGAGCAAAAGTACACCCTGAAAAAATGCGCTGCATGTTTGAGCAATAAAAGCATAAACGCAGTAACTCAAATTAGCAAATTCTGGACAAGATTATTTTTTAGGTCACCTACATACTACTTTTTTCATAGGTTCAGGTTGCAGTTTCGCACTTTTCGCATTTTTTACAGTCTAGCAGCATCCCGAGTTTTTCTTTACGTCCTTGCTCGGTCATCACCCATGGGCGATTTTGCCAGGGCGGGGTATGCCGCACATGCTGGCCATGTCCGCAGGCCAGTTCTGCAACCCAATGCTGTTCCTCATCCAGGTGAAAACCGATAATGGCCTGTTGCATGGCATACCTCCCTTGAGCTCAAATTGCCTGAGCATCTATCTAAAAACCTATACAAAATAAGTCATGCAAAATCACCATAAACAAAAGAATCCACACAAGCTATACTCCTTGCCAAGTCATTTTTTGAAAAAGAGCAGAGACACATGCGCGTACTTGTTGTGATGGATCCCATTGAAAATGTAAACCTGAAGAAAGACTCGACCATGGCCATGCTGTGGGCAGCAGCACGTCGCGGGCATGAACTCGGTTATGCATTGCAGGAAGATTTATATATCGATCAGGGCAAGGCCTTTGGTCTGATCGCGCCGTTACAGGTATTTGAAGACTACGACTATTATTATGAACTTGGCGAAAAACAAAAAGAGTCGATCGCTGCTTATGACGTTGTCTTGATGCGTAAAGATCCGCCTTTTGATATGAACTTCGTCTATACCACTTATATTCTGGAGCAGGCAGAGCGCGAAGGGGCATGGATCATCAACAAACCGCAAAGCCTGCGTGACTGTAATGAAAAACTGTTCGCGACCCAGTTCCCGCATCTGCAAGTTCCGACCTTGGTGACTTCGCAGCAAAGCCTGATCCGTGAATTTCTCAAAGAACAGGTCGATGTGATTGTAAAACCGCTAGATGGTATGGGCGGCACCGGGATTTTCCGCCTGTATCAGGATGGCATCAACATCGGTTCAACCATTGAAATGCTGACCAATAATGGTACCCAGCCGATTATGGCGCAGCGTTATATTCCGGAAATTGTCGAAGGCGATAAACGCATCCTGATGATTAATGGTGAGCCAGTGCCGTATTGTCTGGCCCGTATTCCACAAAATGGTGAAGTGCGCGGTAATCTGGCCGCGGGTGGCCTAGGTGAGGCACGCCCCCTGACTGAAAATGACAAAGCCATTGCAGCAAAAGTAGGGCCGTATCTCAGAGAAAAAGGTCTGGTCTTTGTAGGGCTGGATGTGATCGGAAATTATGTTACTGAAATTAATGTAACCAGTCCAACCTGTATCCGTGAAATTGACACCCAGTTTGGCACCTCGATTGCAGATGATCTGTTTGCCGTGCTGGAAGCGGGGCAGGCCAATCAGGTTTAAAAGCAAAATCAGGTGAAAAAAGAGTCTGCTTGCAGGCTCTTTTTTATTTTTTCATTGGGGATAGCGCTTAAATAAAAATGCCGTCATTACCATACCCAGCATCGAAAGGCAGACGGTGATAATGGCAAGATTGGCCCAGTATTGAGTGGCAGATATCAGCGCAGCGCTCAGGGTCGGTATAAAAAACTGTGCGCAGGCTGAGATTTGTAAAACCAGACCCACACTGGCCGCTGCTGCATAGGCGCGTGGTGCATAGTGCAGGGTAATCGCAAAAACAGTGGTTGGGATCATCCCGCCAATCAGTGAAAACAGCACGGCACTGACAACCTGCAATTCAAATGAGAGCCAGGAATTTGCGGCAAATACCAAGCAACTGCTACAGAGCATTGCCACAAATCCGGTACTCAATAAGGTGTACGGTCTATAACCCTGTTGCAGCAACATGCCTGCGCCAAAAGTGCCCCCCAGATTGGCCAGCACGACCATCGAGACCAGCATCCCTGCACGTTTTAAGTCCAGTCCCTGTTCAACATACAGTGTAGGCAGGAAGCCCGTGACAGTAATCCATTGACTGGTATAACAGGCGAAAATAATCGCCAGACAGATAATGGGAGGATGGGTCAGGGTAATTTTAACAATCTGCCAGAATGAGGTATTTTCCTTAGTTGCCTGGGAAAAGTCGGGCTGTGTTATCAGGACAGGTTCAATATTTAAATATTGTTTGATCATGCCAGCAATGATAAGGCACAGGCAGCCCAAAATGGCCCAGATCGTTTGCCAGTCCAGATATTCAAGCAGGATAGGAATCATCAATACGGCCAGACTGACACCCACACCCATATAGGAACTCCAGAGTCCCATCTTGAAATTCAGTGTTTCAGCGCGGCTGGTACGTTTTAAAATTGCAGGCGCGCACAAGGAGATGGTTAAAAATCCAATTCCTTCCATAAAACGCAATACATATAAAGTGGCAGGTTGCGTAATCCAAAGCCCAGCAAGACTGCTCAGCCCTAAAATGATTAAGGCCATGATCAGGCAGCGCTTTAATCCCATTTTTTCCGAGAAGGCGCCAATGCATAGCGCAAACAGCATTCCGGCGGCCTGCACCAACGCTAATGAAAAACCAGCCTGGGTAAAACTCAGGTTTAAATCCTGCTGCAACACAGGAATCACGGCCGAAAGTTTACCGACATGGATCGCAGCCAGATAACCGGCCAAGATAATCCATACATCACGAAATGATATTTTTGACATCTATCCGAACTGCGTCCATTTAAAGCATCTGCTTGTACATCAAGCATCATTCATATATGGATATGAATAACATGAAAGTTTTATAAATTTATAGGATTTAAGCCTAAGCTCATTAGTCGATGATAGGGCATGGATTGACCGGGAGTGGGCTGTAAATGGTTCTAAATAAAGCCCTGTCCTTGGCAAGATCATTGATAATATAATGAAAAGTGAGTTTAAAATTGGTATGATGCTTCACTTAAGTCTAAGGAAAAGTGCAGACCTTATAAATAAAACGAGTCTAAACTTGAAATTTGCGTGAAAAAAACAATTAAAGCCTTGTTGAAATAAAGTAAATAAACTTTCATGGCCTGAGGTTTGTGATTACAATTGATTACTTAAATCAGATTTCCTGCTCCATTTTTAGTATTGAAGAATTAAACCGTGACCGACGCTCAGCAAAAACAGCCTAAACATGTCATGATGATGGCCGCAGGTACAGGTGGACATGTGTTTCCAGCGTTAGCTGTTGCCAAAGATTTACAACAACAAGGTATACAGGTTTCCTGGCTGGCCACCCCTGCAGGCATGGAAAACCGCCTGTTAAAAAACCAGAATATTCCCATTTATCACATTGATATTCAGGGCGTGCGTGGCAATGGTTTCTTACGTAAAGCCTTGGCGCCTTTTAAAATCATGAAAGCCACCTTCAGTGCCATGAAATTCATGAAACAGCTTCAGGTCGATGCCGTGGCAGGCTTTGGCGGTTATGTGGCAGGCCCGGGTGGTTTGGCCGCACGTATCTTAGGCATTCCGGTGCTGATTCATGAACAGAATGCAGTTGCTGGTTTTACCAATACTCAATTGTCGCGTGTGGCAAAGACCGTGTGTCAGGCGTTCCCGAATACTTTTCCGGCCCAAGAAAAAGTTGTGACTACAGGTAATCCGGTACGACAAGAAATTAGCGAAATTTTAAATCCGTCCTGGCGTTATCAGGAGCGTGACAAGGCAGGACTGCCCTTACGTATTCTGATTGTTGGCGGATCTTTGGGGGCGCAAGCCTTAAATGAACGGGTTCCGGAAGCTTTAAAGCAACTCAATGTGCCATTAAGCGTCTATCATCAGTGTGGGCAAAACCATGCTGAGGCGACACGGGCACGTTATGAAAATGCACCAGCCAGTCTGCAAGTAGAAGTACAGCCTTTTATTGAAGATATGGCCAACGCCTATTCTGATGCCGATCTGGTGATTTGCCGTGCCGGAGCTTTGACTGTAACTGAAATTGCCACTGCCGGCGTAGCTGCGATTTTTGTGCCGCTTCCAAGTGCGGTGGATGATCACCAGACGGCCAATGCCGGTTTCCTGGCCAATATCAATGCGGCAAAGATTTGCCCGCAGGCCACGATGACCCCGGAAAGTTTAACAACATTATTAGAGCCGATGCTGAATCGCCAACTGTTAATGGAAATGGCCGTGAAAGCACGCCGACAGGCTCAACCCGATGCGACTCAACATGTGGTCCGTTTAATTCAAGAATTGTAATCCGAGTAAACTATGTCTCCAACAACCCCAGCTGAACAAGCGAAAAAGTTAATCAAAGTGCCGGAAATGCGTCGTATCAAACACATTCATTTTGTGGGGATCGGTGGTGCAGGCATGTGTGGTATTGCAGAAGTGCTGAAAAACCAGGGCTATAAAGTTTCCGGTTCAGATATCAAGGCATCCAATACCACCGCACAGCTGGAAGCGAATGGCATTAAAGTCTATATCGGACATACTGCAAATAATATTAAGGGCGCCAACGTGATCGTGGTCTCTACCGCGATTGATAAAGAAAATCCGGAAATTAAAACCGCGATTGAAAACCGTATTCCTGTGGTTCGCCGTGCGGAAATGCTGGGTGAACTGATGCGTTACCGTCATGGAATTGCCGTTGCCGGCACGCATGGCAAAACCACGACCACTAGTCTGATCACCTGTATGCTGGCTGAAGAAAACATGGATCCAACCTATGTGATCGGTGGTTTGCTGAACCGTACCGGTATGAACGCAGCCTTGGGCGCCAGCCGCTATATCGTGGCCGAAGCCGATGAGTCAGACGCTTCTTTCCTGCACCTGGAACCGATGGCTGCTGTGGTAACCAATATTGATGCCGATCATATGGATACCTATGGCGGTAGCTTCGATGTCCTGAAAGATACCTTTATCCAGTTCCTGCAAAAACTGCCATTTTACGGCTTGGCTGTAGTCTGTGGTGATGATGCCAATATCCGTGAAATTATGCCGCGGATTGCACGCCCGTTACTGACTTATGGTTTCAATGAAGACAATGACATCCGTGCAGTAGATGTTGATCAAGATGGCATGCAAACCCACTTTACCGTATTGCGTAAAGAGCGTGAGCCATTGCGTGTAACGGTCAATCAACCAGGTTTGCATAATGTGCTGAATGCCTTGGCTGCGATTGGTATAGCAACCGATGAAGGCGTGTCTGACGCTTCAATCTGCCGTGCACTGGAAGGTTTCAGTGGCGTAGGTCGCCGCTTCGAAGTTCAGGGTGAGTTTGCGATTGAGGGCGGTGACGTGAAACTGGTGGATGACTATGGTCATCATCCAAAAGAAGTCGAAGCCACGATTAAAGCTGCGCGTCAGAGTCATCCGGACCGTCGTCTGGTAATGATGTTCCAGCCACACCGTTATAGCCGTACCCGTGACTGTTTTGATGATTTTGTGGAAGTACTTTCTACTGTAGACCAGTTATTGTTGCTGGATGTTTATCCTGCCGGTGAAAAACCGATTGTCGGGGCTGACAGCCGTACTTTGGCTCGTAGCATTCGTCTACGTGGTGAAGTCGAGCCGATTCTGGTCGATGCAGCGGACGGCAACCTGAATCAGATCATGAGAAAAGTATTGCAAGCAAATGACTTGTTATTAACCCAGGGCGCAGGTAATGTTGGAGCAATCTCAGTCGAGCTTGCGCAAAATCACTTATATATAAAATAGTCATCTTGCGTGACTGAATTGAATTGACCAGATTGAAAAAAGTTTAAGGATATAAACGTGTCAAATGCTTCAAAATTCGGAAAAGTTGCCGTGTTGCTTGGTGGTAAATCTGCAGAGCGTGAGGTTTCTCTAGACAGTGGTACGGCGGTACTTGAGGCATTAGTGCGTTCAGGGGTCAATGCGGAAGCGTTTGACCCGCAGGAGCGTAGTGTCACAGAACTGGTAAATTATGATCGTGCTTTTATTGTATTGCATGGACGTGGCGGGGAAGACGGCCAAATTCAGGGCGCACTGGAATGGTTAAACGTGCCGTATACCGGTACCGGTGTACAAGGTTCTGCGATCGGCATGGACAAGGTCAAGACCAAGCAGGTCTGGCAGGGTTCGGAATTGCCGACAGCACCGTATCGCATTGTCACCAAAGATTCTGATGCGACCGAGATTGTTAATGCTTTAGGCTTGCCTTTGATTATCAAGCCGGTGCATGAAGGTTCCAGTATCGGTATGAGCAAGGTCGAAAAAATTGAAGATTTTGCCGAAGCAATTGCCAAGGCAACTGAACATGATGCCGTGGTGATGGCAGAAAAATGGATTACTGGCCGTGAATACACCATTGTGGTTTTAAATGGTCAGGCGCTACCCGTAATTCGTCTTGAACCGCCTCAAGATGTCGCCTTTTACGATTATGAAGCGAAATATCAGCGTAATGATGTGCAATATGGCATTCCATGTGGTTTAACTGAAGCTGAAGAGCAGCAGTTAAAAGCCTTGAGTTTACGCGCATTCCAGGCAGTCGGTGCCAGCGGTTGGGGCCGGATTGATGCCATGCAGGATGAACATGGCAACTTCTGGTTGCTTGAAGTCAATACCGTACCGGGCATGACCAGTCATTCTCTGGTGCCAAAAGCGGCAGCTGCAGTCGGATACAGTTTTGATGAGCTGTGTGTTGCGATTCTGGAACAGACTCTGACTGGTTCGGCACACTAAATATGGCTCAACTTCCTGTTTCCATGCGCCGTAAACGTGCTGCGATTACTTCAATTCACGATAAGCCGCCAACACGCAAAGAAAAGCTGACCAATTTTGGTGGCTGGTTATTGTTGTGTATTGCGCTGCTGGTGCTGGCCTTTGGAATATTGGGCTTATATAAAGTCATGACCAATAGTGACGTGGCAGAGCTGGGCGTGGTAGGTACGCGCTCGGCTGCTGAACAGCGTCAGGTCATGCAATATGTGTCACCGATTGTGACCGAAAACTATTTTACTTCGGATCTGGAAGCGATCCGTGATCGTACCCTGGAATTGTCCTGGGTGGATCGGGTCGTGGTGTCCCGAGCCTGGCCAAATGGCATTCGGGTGCGGGTGATGCCGCATCATGCAATTGCACGTTGGGGAACAGGGCGTTTATTGAGTGACAGTGGTGTTATTTTCACTGAAGTCACACCCAAGAATTATCAGGCATTACCGTTGCTACATGGGCCAGCGAGCCATGCAGAAACCATGATGCGTCGTTATAATGAAATTAATCAGTTATTTTTGCCACAAGGCATTCGTCTAAAAGAATTATATCTCACCGAGCGAATGACCTGGTTTATGCAGTTTGATTCGGGTTTAAGAATAATTGTGGATAAAGATCAGACCATGAGCAAATTACAGCGCCTGAGTCATCTGTCTCAGAGCGATTTAAAGCCAGTCTGGTCTAAAATTTCGGCCATCGATCTGCGTTATCGCAATGGATTGTCGATCCAGTGGAAAAATTCAATTCCGCCTAAAATTGTAAATGGACATTTTATTGTAACCATTGATGACACGGGCGTTGAGAATAATGTAACAGTAAAGCCATAATGACCGGCTTTAAAAAATAGAGGCATTTAAAGCCATAAATCTAACAAACACGTAATGGTAGTAGTGAATAATGAGTGAAGCTGTTCCCTCGGTTGTAGCGATTGACATTGGGACACACAAAGTTTCAGTTTTGATTGGCAAGGTACACGCGCCAGACAATATCCAAGTGATTGGTATGGCCACCGCTCGTAACCGAGGCATGAGTAAAGGGAAAATTGTCAGTCTCGATAAAGTTATTACTGCAATTAAAAATGCCGTTCAAGAAGCAGAAGATATGGCGGAATGTCGTGTACATTCTGCCTGGGTCTCTATTCCAAGTGCCGAATTAAAAAGCTTTTATGCTTCAGGTCGCACCTCGATCGACAATAGCGAACATGCGATTACCACCAGTGAAGTGGTGCGTGCACTGGAATTGGCCAAAGCCAGTCATTTGACTTCAGATCATTATCTGGTCAGTGCTGTGCCTCTAGGTTTTGAGCTGGATGATTCACCGGAATGGGTGCTAAACCCGATTCGTATGTCGGCACATAGCATGACCGGGCATTATCATCTGATGATGCTGCCGATCAGTACCATGCAGAATATTGATCGCGCCCTGAAAGGTGCCAATATTGGCGTGGAAAAAATGGTGGTGTCGAGTCTGGCGACTGCTGAAGCCAGCCTGCTTAAAGATGAAAAAGAATATGGCGTGTGCTTAGTAGATATCGGTGCTGGTACGACCAATGTTGCAGTGTATGTGGATGGCCGTCTAGCCTTAACCCATACCTTCCAGCGTGGCGGTGAACATGTGACCCGAGATATTGCAGCAGTATTGCAAACCACGACTGAAGAAGCTGAACGTCTGAAATTATTGTATGGCTGTGTCGACCTGAAAGTGGTCAAGCCGGATCATATGATTCAGTTCCAGGGGATTGATGGACCACAAACCATCAGCCGGATTGAACTGACCGAAATCATCATGGCGCGTTATGAAGAAATTCTGGGTCTGGTGCGTGATGAACTGGTAAAAAATGGTGCCCTCCAGGGCTTGTATCATGGTGTGGTATTGACCGGCGATGCTAGTCATATCGAAGGAATGGTGAGCTTTGTTCGCCGTACCATGGGGGTCTCGGCGCATTTAGGTAATCCGCCGACTCAGGTGTATGCAGACGAACAACATCAGGCTGCTTTACGCCGCTCGCAATATAGTACTGTGGCGGGCTTGCTGATGTTTAGTCAGAGTGATACCCAGGACACAATTGTGGAACAGGATGATGTAGAACGGTTGTCATTGGCTAAGCGGGTCAAAAGAGCCTTGTTTGGCTTTAATGACACCTTGAAATCAATCTTTTAAGTCGATTTTTATTGTGAATATTGTTGGGAAGATGTAGTTAATCGGGCTTGTACTTGACAAGTGAACGCATGAGCAGCATTCTTAAAAACAATTTTATTAAGATTAAGGCAGTATACGGGCTTAGTGACTGCCAATTATGAATTAGGAATTTTATAGGTCATGGCCTCATTTGAATTTTTCGAAGACGATCATAGCGATAGCAATGGTCAAGCCCGTTTCACTGTGTTTGGTGTAGGTGGTGCGGGTGGTAATGCTGTACAACATATGTTGCAGTCCGATATCCAGGGCGTAAAGTTTGTTTGTGCCAATACGGACAAGCAGGCATTGGATCGCATGGAAGCCGAATTTAAAATTCAGCTGGGCGAGCAAAGTACCCGTGGTCTGGGTGCAGGTGCAAATCCGCAAGTCGGCCAGACCGCAGCAGAAGAAAGCCGTGAACTGATCCGCCAGCAGCTTGAAGGGACCGATATGGTCTTTGTTACTGCAGGTATGGGTGGTGGTACCGGTACCGGTGCAGCGCCAGTCGTGGCTGAAATTGCGAAAGAAATGGGTATCTTGACCGTTGGTGTCGTGACCACGCCATTTAACTTTGAAGGCAAACGCCGTCTACAGTCTGCTGAAAAAGGCATCGAAGCTCTTGAGCAGCATGTAGACTCATTAATCATCATTCCAAACCAGCGTCTATTGAAAGTCTTCCGTGATATTTCAATGAAAGATGCATATAAAAAAGCAGATGATGTGTTACTGAATGCAGTACGCAGTATTTTTGATTTAGTCGTCCGTCCTGGTCATATCAACCTTGACTTTGCTGACTTGAAAACAGCCATGAGCACACGTGGTTATGCCATGATGGGTGTCGGTCTGGGTCGTGGTGAGAACCGTGCACGTCAGGCTGCTGAACAGGCAATCCGTAGTCCATTACTCGACAACGTGACTATCATGAATGCTAAAGGTATTCTGATCAACGTGACTGGTGGCGATGATGTGACTTTCGGCGAAATTGAAGAAATTACCGATGTCGTGAACCAGATTGTCGATTTAGATGAGGGTCAGGTGTTCTACGGTACCGTTTTTGATCCGGATGCGCGTGATGAAATCAGCGTGACTGTGATTGCAACAGGTTTAACCCGTCATGCAGCGGATTCAGTTGAACCGACCAAACGTACTAATGTACAGGCAACTCGTCCAGCAGCAGTTGCACAGGCTGTGGTGGAAGATGATGATGTACCGGCAATTCAGCGTCAGCAGCATGAAACAGGGGCAGCAGCGAATCCAGTGGCGGCTTCGGTTTCTAGCTCGCGCCCAACGCCAATGAGCATTCAGGATTATCTTAAGAATCAACAGCGTAAATAACATGTAACATCATGTGTTTAGATGGATTAGACAGGAAAGGTGGCTTTTAAGCCACCTTTTTGTTTTTTATCAATGGCCAAATATGCTAACGTATAGCGGTTTTATAGATGAACAGATGATAAAAGCATGTTGAAACAACGTACCCTGAAACGTGTCGTGAAAGCGAGCGGAATCGGTCTTCACAGTGGGCAAAAAGTCATGATTAACTTTGTGCCGCACCATGCCGATGGGGGAATTGTGTTTCGTCGTATAGACCTGAACCCACCAGTGGACATTCCAGCTGATGCCATGCTGATTCAGGAAGCCTTTATGTGCTCGAACCTCGTTCAGGAAAATGCCAAAGTAGGCACCATTGAACATGTCATGAGTGCGATCGCTGGTCTGGGCATTGATAACCTGATTATTGAAGTATCGGCTTCTGAAGTCCCGATTATGGACGGCAGTGCAGGTCCGTTTATTTACCTGTTGATGCAGGGCGGTTTGCAAGAGCTGGATGCTGCTAAAAAATTCGTCAAGATTATTAAACCGGTTGAAGCACTGATTGATGACAAACGTGCCATTTTTAGCCCACATGAGGGCTTTCAGCTGAACTTCACCATTGATTTTGATCATCCTGCCTTTAAAAAAGAACATCAGTCTGCCAGTATCGATTTTTCTACTGAAACCTTCGTTTATGAAGTCAGTGAAGCGCGTACCTTTGGTTTTATGAAAGATCTGGATTATCTCAAAGCCAATAACCTGGCGCTGGGTGCCAGTCTGGAAAATGCCATTGGTGTGGATGAAACTGGGGTCGTTAATGAAGAAGGTTTACGTTTCTCGGACGAATTTGTACGTCATAAAATTCTGGATGCCGTGGGTGATTTATACCTGCTCGGACATCAGATTATTGCCAAATTTGATGGTTACAAATCTGGACATGCCTTGAATAATCAACTTTTACGCAATGTGAAAAGTGATCCAAGCTGCTATGAAATTGTAACATTTGATGACGAAGCCAATTGTCCAATCATGTATGTGAATGTGACATAAGTCATTGTGTTTGTGTCTTTATGTTTTTGTTATTGCTTTAATACTGTGACACACATCACATAATGTTTGCTTTTTAATTTATTACATTTGATTGCGATGTTACTTTTTATTGCTTGCCAAACGTAGTAAAGCTTGGCTAAGCTTAGGGTCGCTTATAAAGTCAGCAGCACTACGAAGTAATTCCTGTGTTTCTGCATTTAAGGCTCTTTCAGGTGTTGCTGAAACAGGTGATGTTTGCGAAGGATTCCGCAAGCAAACTTGAAGTTTAGTGAGATCTGTTAATTCATTTATTTGAGAGAGTTGTGAAATGTATTGCTTTTGAAGATAGGCCAATTGACTGATCATGGCCTGGTTTTCACCGGTAATCGTTAACACACCATTTTGATAGCAGACAACTTGCCAGCGTTCCGGTTGGGGCAATAGCGGTTGTACGAGTTTCGTAAGTTTCTGCCAGGCAGCGACTTGTGATGAGAGAAACGAAAAGTTTCCTGTTTTTATCTGTTTTCTTGTTTGTTGAAAAACGTTGACAGGTTCCGACATACATAATTCCTACATATTTATGTCTTAATCTTATGCGCTTCTTTTAGTGGATATCAAGGATAGAGATCTTCAAGGAACTCGATTAAAGCAGTTTAGAGAGGTTTTTTATGCATATGCGACGTATTTTGTTGGCATTTTCTTTATCAGTTTCAGCGGCTTCGGTTGCGTTCGCAGATTTAGTCAATCTAAATCAAGAAAATGGTTCAACAGATCGTATCGAGCAATTGACGCGTACTCTGGCACAGGGTGCATATACTCATCCAGATGATATCGATATTCCAGCACAGACTAAATTGAATGTTCAACTTCGTGAGAAACCAGTTGAACTGAACAATCGAACGCTTGCTCAGAAGTATGCCAATACTTCATCCAATAAAGCGGCAGCAAACAGTGCTTATTCTTGGCTAATTTCTCATCCTTTACCTAATTCTCGCGTAAGTTCAAATTACGGTGGCCGCACCATGGGTGGCCGTGCTGAAAATCATTCAGGCCTTGATCTTGCAGCGCCAAGTGGTACACCAATCTATGCAACAGGTCCAGGGATTGTGACCAAATCAGGTTGGGGTACAGGTTATGGTCAATACGTTGAAATCAATCATGGCAATGGCTATTTAACGCGCTATGCTCATGCTTCACGTCTTATTGCACGTGTGGGAGAGCAGGTGCAAGCGGGTGACCATATTGCCAATGTAGGCTGTACTGGTCGCTGTACCGGTCCACACTTACATTATGAAGTAGTAAAAGACGGTCAACGTAAAAATCCATCGACTTATTTGGCCATGTTACCTTAAGTATAGACCTGAATAACAAGATGCATCTCTATACATAAAAAATCTCCAATAAGCATTTTAAAGCGTTTAAACTGAAGGCTCTTCAAGTCAACTTGAAGGGCTTTTTGTTTTATCACTTTTAAGTCTCATATTATCACCAACTATTATAATGATTGTATAATAAATCGCCTTTATTGACTATTTTTTGTTATGTTGTGTAATTATACGTCACCCATCATTTAGTTCCTAAATAGTACTGCTAAATCGCATTCAGCTAAGGCCATACCTGCTAAGGTCTCAAATATGGTACATATAAGACATTAGATTAGGCTTTTAGGAACTGTAGATTATGGCGTTTTATGGCGATACAGACGCGCAAGAAACCCAAGAATGGCAAGATGCATTTGACTCTGTTTTGCAGCACATGGGCACTGAGCGTGCAGCATTTTTGTTAGAAAAACTTTATCAACGCGCAATTGCAAAGCATGTTCCTATTCAGCGTTTAAATACTCCCTACTTAAATACGATTTCTGTTGAAGAACAACCTGCCATGCCGGGCGACCAGGACATGGAGCGTCGTATTCGCGCGCTGATCCGTTGGAATGCCTTGGCAATGGTCTTACGCGCGAATAAAACCGGTGATGATCTCGGTGGTCACCTGGCGAGTTTTGCTTCTTCCGCAACCCTTTATGATGTGGGCTTTAACCACTTCTTCCGCGCCAATAGCGATAGCTTCGGCGGCGACATGATCTATTACCAGGGTCACTGTGCACCTGGTATTTACGCGCGTTCATTTTTAGAAGGTCGTTTGACAGAAGAGCATTTGAATAATTTCCGTCGTGAAGTGGGCGGTAAAGGTTTGCCATCTTATCCGCACCCTTATTTGATGCCGGACTACTGGCAGTTCCCAACCGTATCGATGGGTCTTGGACCAATCATGTCGATTTATCAGGCACATATTCAAAAGTACCTGATGAACCGTGGCCTGATCAAAGAAGAAGATCGTAAGGTTTGGGCGTATTTGGGCGATGGCGAGATGGACGAGCCGGAAAGCCTGGGTGCAATTTCTCTGGCAGGTCGCGAAAAGCTCGATAACCTGATCTGGGTGGTGAACTGTAACTTGCAACGTCTGGATGGTCCGGTACGTGGTAATGGCAAGATCATTCAGGAACTTGAGTCACTATTCCGCGGCGCAGGCTGGCGTGTGATTAAAGTTGTGTGGGGCCGTCATTGGGATCCACTACTGGATAAAGATAAATCCGGTGCACTGAAAGCAGTGATGGAAGAAGCAGTCGATGGCGATTTCCAGCGTTACCAGGTAAAAGGTGGTGCTTATGCGCGTGAAAAGTTCTTCGGTAAATATCCAGAAGCCAAAGAGCTGGTGAAAGATTTAAGCGATGAAGATATTGATAATCTGAACCGCGGTGGTCATGACCCGTACAAAGTTTTTGCTGCTTATGCCGAAGCATGTACGGCCAAAGGTCAGCCGACCGTGATTCTGGCGAAAACCGTGAAAGGTTATGGTTTGTCCGAGGAAATCGAAGCAGTCAACAAAACTCACCAAATCAAGAAGATGCAAATCAATTCTTTGAAATATGTGCGTGACCGATTCAATCTTCCTTTCACCGATGAACAGCTTGAAGAAGTACCATTCTACCGTCCAAGCGAAAATTCACCTGAATTGAAATATATGAAGGCACGTCGTGAAGCGCTAGGTGGCTACCTGCCTGCACGTCGTAAAGAAAGCGAACAGCTGGCGATTCCTGGACTTTCAGTATTTGATTCGGTCTTGGCTGGTTCAAATGGTAAAGAACAATCGACCACGATGGTGATGGTACGTTTAATCTCTGCACTTCTTAAAGAGAAAGCGATTAAAGACCGCGTTGTTCCAATCGTGCCAGATGAAGCACGTACTTTCGGTCTGGAAGGGATGTTCCGTCAGCTCGGTATTTATGCCGCGCATGGCCAGAAATATACCCCGGAAGACCAAGAACAGCTGATGCATTACCGTGAAGCCAAAGACGGTCACATGTTGCAGGAAGGGATTAACGAAGCCGGTGCGATGAGTGCATGGGCAGCGTTGGCGACCAGTTATTCAACCAATAACCTGCCAATGATTCCGATGTACATGTACTACTCGATGTTTGGTTTCCAGCGTATTGGTGATATTGCATGGGCAGCAGGCGATGCACAGGCACAAGGCTTCTTGCTGGGTGCAACTGCGGGTCGTACTACACTGAACGGTGAAGGCTTGCAGCATCAGGATGGTCATTCACACATCTTGGCCAATACCATTCCAAACTGTGTCTCTTATGACCCATGTTTCGGTTATGAATTGGCAGTGATCGTGCATGACGGTTTGCAACGTATGTATGTGAACCAGGAACGTGTGTTCTATTACTTAACTGTGATGAACGAAAACTACGAGCATCCGGAAATGCCAAAAGGTGTTGAAGAAGGCATCAAGCGTGGTATGTACTTACTGGAAGAAGATGAAAAAGCCACTGTTCAGTTACTGGGCTCAGGTGTGATCCTGCGTGAAGTGATCAAGGCAGCGAAGATTCTTCGTGAGGAATATCAAATTCATTCAAATGTCTACAGTGTGACCAGCTTCAATGAACTGGCACGTGACGGTATGGCATGTGAAGAATACAACCGCTTGCATCCGCTGGCTGAAGACGTAAAAGAAGCATGGGTATCGAAACAGCTTCGCGGTACTGAAGGTATCGTCGTGTCTGCAACCGATCATATGCGTGCTTATAGCGAACAGATTCGTGCTTATCTTCCAGATGGCCGTCCATTCGTAGCATTGGGTACTGACGGTTATGGCCGTTCAGATACACGTGCCAACTTGCGTAGTTACTTCGGTGTTGATGCTGCCCATATTGTGGTGGCAACTTTGAAAAAACTGGCAGATGAAGGTGAAGTTGATGCGCGCCTGGTAAAAGATGCGATCTCGACTTTCGAGCTTGATACAGATCGTCCAGTGGCTTGGGCACCGCAAGAAACCCCATGTGTACATGCTGTTGCTGACTACAAAGAGGAGAACTAAGCATGCAAATTACGACTCCTGATATTGGTGTAGATAAGGCAACAGTGGCCGAAATTCTGGTCAAAGTCGGTGATACGATCGCGATCGATGACAGCATTGTGTTACTTGAATCTGATAAAGCCTCTGTTGAAGTGCCTAGCACTTCAGCAGGCGTGATAAAAAGCATTCTGGTGAGCCAGGGTGATGAAGTCGCTGAAGGCGCGGTACTGATTGAGCTACAAGCTGAAGACGGTAGCGCTGATGTGGTCGAGCCACAGCAAGCAGATGCCTCACAAAAAACTTCAGAAAATACTCCGACTTCATTGCCGGATCAGGAAATCATGCAGGAACTGGCTTCGCATCAGCCTAAAGCTTCTGCTGCTCCTGAGGCACAAGCGAGCTCACAGGTGGTTGATGTTCAAATCCCCGATATTGGTGTAGAAAAAGCCACTGTCGGTGAAATTCTGGTTTCTGTCGGTGATGAAATCGAAGTGGATCAAAGCATCGTGGTGGTGGAATCAGACAAGGCGACTGTTGAAGTGCCAAGTACGGTTGCGGGCACGGTGGAATCTATCGAGATTAAAGAAGGCGATACCATTAAAGAAGGTGTGGTCATTCTGAAAGTGAAAACGGCTGTTTCGACAGCATCAGCACCGACAGAAGCACCTCAAGCACCAGTTGCTCAAGCGGCGGCCCAAGAGAAAGCAGTCGAAGCACCAGAAACGCCAGCAACACCTGCGGGTGATGTTGAAGTGATGGTGCCTGATTTGGGTGTAGACAAGGCGGCTGTAGCTGAAATTCTGGTTCAGGTCGGTGATACGGTTGAAAAAGACCAAAGCATCATCGTGGTGGAATCAGACAAGGCGACTGTTGAAGTGCCAAGCACTACAGCCGGCGTGATTAAAGCCATTCATGTTGAACTGGGTCAAAATGTCTCTCAAGGCATTGCCCTGGTGACAATTGAAGCTGAAGCTGAAGCGCAAGCTGCTGCTGCACCTGTTGCCGCCAAAGCAGAAGCACCGAAAGCAGCAGAAGAACCAAAAGTGCCTGCTGCAAAAGCAACACCGGCACCTGCTGCATCTTCTACTCAAACAGTCGCGACGTCGGATAATGCCGACAAGCTGACCAAAGAGCAGAATGCCGCTAACTCTAAAGTCTATGCCGGTCCTGCAGTGCGTAAACTGGCACGTGAACTGGGCGTCGTGTTGGCAGATGTCAAAGCATCTGGCCCACATGCACGCGTCATGAAAGAAGATCTGAAAGCGTATGTCAAAATGCGTCTTACTACGCCACAGGCGACTCCTGTAGCCGCTGCCGCTCAAGTCGCAGGTCTGCCAAAACTGCCAGACTTTAGCGCTTTTGGTGGTGTGGAAGAGAAAGCCTTGACGCGTTTGCAACAAGTGTCTATTCCACAGTTGTCGCTGAATAATTTCATTCCGCAAGTGACCCAGTTTGATGCAGCAGATATTACTGAACTGGAAGCATGGCGTAATGAGCTGAAAGGCAATTTCAAGAAAGAAGGTCTTAGCCTGACCATTATGGCGTTCATCATCAAAGCAGTTGCGCACTTGTTAAAAGAAGAGCGTGAATTTGCTGGTCACTTGGCCGATGATGGTAAGTCAGTATTGCTACGTAACGAGATCCATATGGGTATCGCGGTCGCAACGCCAGATGGTTTGACCGTGCCTGTGCTGCGTCATCCAGATCAGAAGTCAATTAAACAGATTGCCACTGAGCTAGGAACCTTGGGTCAAAAAGCGCGTGACAAGAAATTGTCGCCGAAAGATCTGCAAGGTGCGAACTTCACTATCACTAGCCTGGGTTCAATCGGCGGTACGGCATTTACGCCATTGGTGAACTGGCCGCAAGTGGCAATTCTGGGTATTTCACCTGCAACCATGCAGCCGGTCTGGAATGGTGAAGGCTTTGATCCACGCTTGATGCTGCCGTTGTCTCTGTCTTATGACCACCGTGTGATCAATGGTGCAGATGCTGCACGTTTCACTAACAAGCTGACCAAGCTCCTTAAAGATATTCGTACGCTGTTAATCTAAATTGAATTCGATTCACTCTCTTTTCTCTTGCGCTTCATTGAAAAATATTTCAATTGAAGCTCAGGGAGAAATATAAAGAGGGTGTACAGAGAAAAACCCTGCTTCGGCAGGGTTTTTTGCTGCTGCATTGAAAAATAATCTATTTGATTCTATACTTGGCACACTTCATTGGGGAGTAGCCGCCTTTTGCGCAAAGCAGAAGGGTGATGGTCAACATATTTGCTCAACCGGGCATGGTCATCATAGCAAAGAACCAAGTCAGCTTTCCCAAGCTTTCTTTTGTTGGCAAGACCTTTGATTTACCACTCTGCAGATTTTGGCTAGCAGGAGCGGTGAGTCATTGGTATTGGATGCTAGCCAGAGAAAGACCTCATGTATGAATTCCTACTGTCGACTGCAATCGTAGCACTGGCTGAAATGGGTGATAAAACCCAACTGCTGGCTTTGCTGCTTGCTGCACGTTTTCGCAAACCTGTTCCTATTTTAGTTGCTATTTTATTGGCGACGCTGATTAATCACGGCCTTTCTGCGGTATTGGGACAATGGGTGACCACGGTGATCGGGCCAGAGGTGCTGTTGTGGATCGTCTCGATTGGCTTTATCGCAATGGCTGTCTGGATGCTGATTCCGGATGAACTCGGGGATGAAAATGCCAGTATCAATAAATGGCAAAAATTCGGGGTATTTGGTGCGACCTTTATTCTGTTCTTTCTGGCAGAAATTGGTGACAAAACCCAAATTGCCACAGTTGCACTGGCAGCACGTTTCGATAGCGTCTTTTGGGTCATGCTCGGTACCACTTTGGGCATGATGCTGGCCAATGCACCTGCAGTATTTTTGGGAGATAAACTGGCGAACAGACTTCCGATCAGCCTGATTCATAAAATTGGTGCGGCGATTTTCCTGGTGATTGGTGTCGCAACACTGGCTCAACATTATTTCTTTTAAATCATAAAATAATAAATTACATGAATCCTGAGTTAAAGACTCAGGATTTTTTATGGTTAAAATTCTCTCAAAACCTTGATAAATAGTGTGATATAGCTAGTTTTATTGATTGTAAGTTTGATTAATTCCTTATATTTTATACGGGTATAAAAACGTTATTTTTATTATAAATTGGGGGATTTACATGGCTTTTGAACGCACCACATCGCAGGTTCTGTTTGATAACGGGACACATAAATGCATCAGTTTTACCAGTCTGGTCAAAGGTGAAGGCGTTCAGGCAAACCAGTTTCTGATCATTGATCATGAGCGCGCGGCGGTACTTGATCCGGGTGGTGATTTAACCTATGTGCCGCTGACCATGGAACTGAATAAATACACCCGTTTGACCAATCTGGATTATGTCATGGCCTCGCACCAGGACCCGGATATCATCACCTCGATGCCACGCTGGCTGGTCTATACGGACGCCAAAGTCGTCGCATCCAAGCTGTGGGCGCGCTTCTTGCCACACTTAAACTCGGCCTTTATGAGTGACCGGATGAAAGGCAACTGGTTGGATCGATTGGTGGAGCTTCCGGATCATGGTCAAATCATTCCGCTTGGCCAATCACATATTGTGGCGGTGCCGGCGCATTTTCTGCATTCGGTGGGGAATTTCCAGTTTTATGATCCGATTGCCAAGATTTTATTTTCAGGTGATATGGGCGCGTCTATGGTAGAAGATGCAGCCAAACCACTGGAAAATTTTGCTGCGCATATTCCGAAAATGAAAAGCTTTCATCAACGCTATATGTGCAATAACAAGGTCATTCGTCTTTGGGTGCAAATGGTGCGCGGTATGGAGATCGAGATGATTGTGCCGCAGCATGGCACGCCATTTGTCGGCAAAGAGCAGATTAACCAGTTTCTGGACTGGATTGAAACGTTGCAATGCGGCACTGACCTGATGGATGAAACGGTTTTTACCTGTCCTGAATAGTTCACACAAAAAATAATTTTTTTCTTGTGTGGAAAAACAACATTTTTTATATTTCTTCTCCAAAAAACTTTTTTTTGATGACGAGAACTTATAAGAAATGTTGTCTCAAGTTCCAAAACCGGATGCATGTTTAAGCTGCGGGGCGTGCTGCGCCTATTTCCGGGTTTCGTTCTATTGGGCTGAAGGTATTCATATGCCTGAGCACTATACCGAACCTGTGACAGCAGTCTATTCATGTATGGCTGGAACCAATCAAAAAAATCCACGCTGTATCGCACTTGATGGCACCATCGGCCAGCAGGTGAGCTGCGGCATGTATGAGCAGCGTAGTTCATCCTGCAAAGAAGTGCAGATTACCGATGAGCAATGCAATAAGGCACGTATTGCACACAATATGTTGCCCTTTGTCCAGATTGAAACTGATGAAGCCGACAATGATGACAGTTTTGAATATGTCAGCTAAATCCATCCAAAGCAGAGCTTAGGCTCTGCTTTTCACTTCATTAAAATGATCGGGGTATATTTTAAAATAGGGAACTTCATGATCGGACGTATTATTGATACTGTTTTAGCACCCACATAGATCTGCGTGTACGAAGCTTGAATAAAAAAATAATTTTGCAATTGCAATGAAATTTAAGCCGATATTTGTTTATAATAGTGCACGGAAATTACCAGTGAGACTGTTATGTTGACCATCGTTCAAGACGCGTTAACCTTCGATGATGTCCTATTACTCCCTGCCTATTCTACTGTTCTTCCAAAAGATGTCTCCCTAAAGACACGTTTAACTCGTGGCATTAACCTGAATATTCCTCTTGTGTCTGCAGCAATGGATACGGTGACTGAGTCCCGTATGGCAATTGCAATGGCGCAAAATGGTGGTATCGGTATTTTGCACAAGAACATGGATATCGCGGTTCAGGCTGCAGAAGTGCGCCGTGTGAAAAAATTCGAAGCGGGTATGGTCAAAGACCCGATTACAGTCACTCCTGAAACCACAGTACGTGAACTGATTGCGTTGACTCAAGCCAACAATATCAGTGGTGTACCCGTTGTGAAAGATGGCAAAGTGGTGGGTATCGTGACCGGTCGTGATACACGCTTTGAAACCAATCTTGAGCAGCCAGTCAGCAATATCATGACTGGTCAGGATCGCCTGGTGACAGTTCGTGAAGGCGAATCGAAAGAAAATATCCAAGCTTTATTGCAACAGCACCGTATTGAAAAAGTATTGGTGGTCAACGATCAGCAAGAGCTGAAAGGCTTAATTACGGTAACCGATTTCCGTAAAGCTGAATTGTATCCAAATAGCTGTAAAGATGACCTGGGTCGTCTGCGTGTTGGTGCTGCTGTCGGTACTGGTGCAGAAACGCCAAGCCGCGTAGAAGCCTTGGTTGATGCAGGTGTGGACGTGATTGTAGTCGATACTGCACATGGCCATTCTGCAGGTGTAATCGAGCGTGTACGTTGGGTTAAGGCCAATTATCCACAAGTTCAGGTGATTGGCGGTAACATCGCGACAGGTGATGCTGCGCTGGCGTTACTTGATGCAGGTGCGGATGCCGTTAAAGTTGGTATTGGTCCTGGTTCAATCTGTACCACGCGTATTGTGGCGGGTATTGGTATGCCACAGATCTCTGCGATTGATTCTGTTGCCAATGCGCTGAAAGATCAGATTCCTTTGATCGCAGATGGCGGTATTCGTTTCTCTGGCGATATGGCCAAAGCGATTGGTGCGGGCGCAAGCACGATTATGGTTGGTTCATTGATGGCCGGTACTGAAGAAGCACCAGGCGAAGTTGAATTCTTCCAGGGCCGTTACTACAAGGCTTATCGCGGTATGGGTTCATTGGGCGCGATGGCGGGTGCGACAGGTTCTGCTGACCGTTACTTCCAGGACTCCAAGGCCGGTGCCGAGAAGCTGGTTCCTGAAGGTATTGAAGGTCGTGTACCGTACAAAGGCCCAATGGGTAATATCGTACATCAGATGATGGGCGGCCTACGTTCTTCAATGGGTTATACCGGTTCTGCGACGATTGAAGACCTGCGTCAAAATGCCAAGTTTGTGAAAATCACTTCTGCCGGTATGTCGGAGTCGCATGTACATGATGTGACCATTACCAAAGAAGCGCCAAACTATCGCGTAGGTTAATTTCCTGTGATTTAAAATTTTAAAAAGCCGTCATGCAAATGACGGCTTTTTTATTTTGGTGTAAAGTGTGACTCAAGGAAAAAAATGGGTGATATCAATCATCCGCTAAGAAGTGAGATAAAGATGAGTTATTTTGGTACGGATGGTATTCGTGGAAAATTTGGCGAATTGCCGATTACCCCTGAGTTTGCCCTGAAACTGGGATTTGCGGCTGGTAAAGTTTTAAAACGTCATAGTAAAAAATCCAAACCATTGGTGGTTCTGGGTAAAGATACCCGTTTGTCTGGTTATATCTTGGAAGCTGCCTTACAGGCAGGTTTAAATGCCGCTGGCGTTTATGTTCACCTTTTAGGTCCACTACCGACACCGGCGATTGCTCACTTGACCCGTGCCTTACATGCCAGCTTGGGTATTGTCATTTCCGCTTCGCATAACCCGTATTTTGATAATGGCATTAAGTTCTTCTCTGCGGAAGGTAAAAAATTGCCAGATGCTTTACAAGACGAAATTAATCAGGAACTTAAAAAAGATTTTGTGATTGAAGATACGGCGAATCTGGGTAAAAGTATCCGGGTTAAAGATGCCAACGGTCGCTATATTGAATTCTGTAAATCGACGTTCCCGTATCATCTGGATCTGAATGAACTCACCATTGTGGTGGATTGTGCCAATGGTGCAGCCTATAACGTGGGACCTGCAGTGTTCCGTGAACTGGGCGCACGTGTAATTGCGATTCACAATGAGCCGAGCGGTTTAAATATTAATGAGGGCTGTGGTTCAACCCATCCGGAAAGCTTGCAACAAGCCGTGATTCAACATCAAGCGGATTTGGGTATTGCCTTTGATGGGGATGCTGACCGTGTGGTTCTCGTAGATAAAGCCGGTAATCTGATTGATGGCGACCATATTCTTTATATTCTTGCGACTCAAAGCTCGAAAAAACCGGCAGGTATCGTCGGTACCTTAATGAGCAATATGGCGCTGGAACTGGCGCTGGAAAAAGCACAAGTGCCGTTATTACGTGCCAAAGTCGGCGACCGTTATGTATTGCAAGGTCTGGAAGAAAATGGCTGGGTAATTGGCGGTGAGCCTTCTGGTCATATTCTGACTTTAGACAAGAGCACCACAGGCGACGCCATTATTGCAGCCCTGCAAGTTTTAACCGTGATGGTTGAGCAGAAAAAAGCTCTGCATGAACTTGTGGCTGACTTTAAACTGTTGCCCAATGTCTTGGTCAATGTACGTTTAAATGCCATGTTTGATCCTTATTCAGTGCCTGCACTGGCAGCTGAATTTGAAAAAGCCGAACAGCAGCTTAAAGGTCGTGGCCGTTTATTGATTCGTAAATCTGGCACAGAACCTGTCATTCGTGTGATGGTCGAAGGCGATGATCTGGCTGAAGTCACCACACTTGCAAACAGCCTGGCAGATGCTGTGCGTGCCAATGCAGCTTAACGGGAACATAGATAATGAGTGATCTGATCAAGGATCTGAGTGAACTACGCCTGAATTATGAAAAAGGCGAGTTACAGGAACAGCAAGTCAATCCGAATCCGCATATGCAGTTCTTGCAATGGTTTAACCATGCACTGGAAGCAAAATTGCACGAGCCCTATGCCATGTCGTTGGCAACAGCCAATGCACAAGGCCGTCCGCATGTGCGTACGGTATTGCTGCGTGGAGCGACTGACGCAGGGTATGATTTTTATACCAACTATGATAGTCAAAAAGGTCTGGATCTGGCTAAAAATCCTTATGCCGAACTGTTGTTCTACTGGCAGGATCAGGAGCGCCAGATTCGTATTTCAGGTCGTGTAAAGAAAATATCGGAAGAAGAATCGACCGACTATTATCATAAACGTCCACGCGAAAGCCAGATTGCCGCGCATATCAGTACCCCGCAAAGTGGCATCGTGGCTAGTCGTGAGGAATTGCAGCAACGTTTTTGGGATTTGCATACCCAGGTTGCCAATCAGCAACAGCTGGACAAGCCGGTATTCTGGGGCGGTTATCGTCTCGAACCCGATTATTATGAATTCTGGCAGGGTCGTCCGAACCGTTTGCATGACCGTTTAAGTTATCGCAAAACCGATGCCGGCTGGACTTTAGAGCGCTTAATGCCATAACCATGCAAAAACTGGAAATCAAACAACGTCCATTGCTGACACGCCCTGAAAATTTACCGGGCGTCCCTGCATTTGTGGCCGAGATTCTGGCTCGTCGTGGGGTGGAATCCGAGCAGGAACTTGAGCTCAAGCTGAAGCATTTGCTGGCACCGACCATGAAAGGCTTGCCTGAAGCCATTCAATTGATGGATCAGGCGATTGATCATGGCCAGAAAATCGTGATTGTCGGCGATTATGATGCCGATGGCGCGACCAGTACTGCACTCATGGTGCTGGCACTGCGTGATATGGGCGCCAATGTTGAATATCTGGTACCAGACCGTTTTAAATATGGTTATGGATTGACGCCCGTAATTGCAGATCTAGCCTTTGTCAGTTTCACACCTGATTTACTGCTTACCGTGGACAATGGCATTTCCAGCCATGACGGAGTCAAACAGGCACAAGATCATGGCATGCAGGTGATCATTACTGATCACCATCTGACGACCAAGCCGACACCAAAAGCCGAAGCCGTGGTCAATCCCAATCAGCTCGGTTGCGACTTTCCAAGCAAAGCACTGGCTGGGGTCGGGGTGGCTTTTTATATACTGGCCAATCTGTCTACCCATCGCAAGAAACTTGGAAAATCCTCTACGGTAATTACCAATTATCTTGATCTGGTGGCACTCGGTACTTATGCCGATGTCGCGAGTCTGGACTATAACAACCGGATTCTGGTCGATGCAGGGTTGAAACGGATCCAGCAAGGGTTATGCCGAGCAGGAATCAGTGCGCTACTTGATATTGCAAAGCGTGATCCTGCTGGTCTGAAAGCTCAAGATTTGGGCTTTGTTTTAGGCCCACGGATTAACGCGGCTGGACGCATGGAAACTATGGATATCGGGATCGAATGTTTGCTGGCTTCTGATCTGACAACTGCTTATCCACTGGCTGAACAGCTGAATCAGCTCAATGTCGAACGCCGTCAGGTGGAAGGTAAAATCAAGCAGGAAGCCTTGCTTGAGCTGGATAAAATCCAGTGGGATGCCACTGAACTACCTGCTGCGTTGATCATGTTTGAACAGCATTGGCATCAGGGAGTGATCGGGATTGTAGCAGGGCGTTTAAAAGAGCAGTTCCATCGTCCGAGTATTGTTTTTGCCGCGGATCAGGATGGGATTCATATCAAAGGTTCGGCGCGTTCGATTGAAGGTATTCATATTCGTGATGCGATTGAACAGGTGGCAGAGCAATATCCTCATTTAGTCAGTCATTTTGGTGGCCATGCAGCAGCAGCCGGTTTAACCCTGAAAAAAGAAAATTTCGCCGAGTTTAAGCAGGTCTTTGAAGTACTGATTGGTGCGATGGATGAGGATTTATTCACTGCGACTTTATGGACGGATGGAGAGCTGCCAGCTTCTGCTTTTCACATTGAAACAGTCGATTTATTACAGAATTTAAGTCCATGGGGGCAAAAATTCCCCCAACCGATTTTTGATGGTGTGTTCAAAATCATGGACTATCGTTGGCTCAAAGATGTGCATCTTAAATTACGTGTGGCATTGGAGAATGGGCAGGTCGTGGATGCAATCGCCTTCAATGCAGCGGATAAATATGACTTTGATCCGATGAAAGATACGCGTTTAGTCTATGAACTGGATAGAAATGTCTTTAATGGCAATGTCAGTTTTCAAATGCGGATTATCCATTTGGAACAATAGGCCATAAAAAAAACCGCTCGGGTGAGCGGTTTTTTTGCTTTTAATCGGAGAGATTAGAAGCGGTATGCACCACGTACGCCAAAGATATCAGCATTATCAGCGAAATTAATCGAACCTTCTAAGCTAACTTGTTGGTTAAAGAATTTTTTGGCACGAATAGTAAAAACATCATTACCTTCTAGGTCTGAGTCAGAGAATCCTAAGCCAACACTGAAAGTTTTGTCTAGATATAAATCTGCACCTAGGTTATAAGCATCGATATCACCGAAACTTGCACCACCTTCGAAGTTCATATCGTATTGACCGACTTGTGTTACATATTTGGCACGTAAAGTTGGATCAATTTCATCGTCTGCATTTTCTTCAGAAATACCTACAAGACCAAGTGCTACTAATAAGCCAGGAACAGGTAAATAACCCGCTTCAGCAGCGTAACCAGTTATGTCACCAGCATCATTATCAAAATGAGCAATGTTACCACTTAAATAAAAGTCTGAATTTGGAACAAAATACTCAATACCAGCACCAATGCCAAACGTGTCTGAATCATCTTGATAGCTTAATACACCATTCACATTGCTGGCACGGTTTAAGAATGCAGCTTCATTCAAAGGTGAATTTTTGACTTGGACCGAGTTGAAGTAGTAAGTCCCATCGATAGCAAAACCTACATCCGAACCACCTTGGTCATGATCAAGAAGATCAATAGAAGCCCCAACTTCAGTTTGATAAGCGTGTGCAGTTCCCAGGCCAGCAAGAAGCGCTGTAGCAAGAGCAAGTTTCTTAAGCATTTAGATTTCTCTCTTTGTTATAAAAATATGACTGTTTGATGAACAGTTGTAACAAATTGTACAGTTTATATTCGCCCCGTCAATGTGCAAAAATACCTAAATGCTTGTTAAGAGTGCAATAAAAAAACCCATCCGAGGATGGGTTTTCTATGAATGACTAATTTTTGGTTTTAGATTAGAAGCGGTACTTCGCTGCTACACCAAAGGTATTGTAGTCATTGTTAAACTGTTCACCAAAGCCGACACGGCCTTCTAAGCTCACTTGCTGGTTAATGAACTTACGTGCATTGATACCAAATTCGCTCTTGTCGGTAATATCATTGTTGTGATAATCAGCACCGACACTCAAGGTTTTGTCGATGAAATAATCTGCTGCCAGATTGTATTCATCTAGATCACCAAACGCTGCACCTGCTTCCAGGTTGATATCTTTACCGTTGCTTAAGGTAGTCACGTATTTAGCACGTAATGTTGGATCTACACCATCATCCTCGTCGTTATCCCAACCTTTCACACCCGCCGCAATCAATAGGCCTGGCGCTGGTAGATAACCGACTTCTGCAGCATAAGTAGTTAAGTCATTATCTACCTCATTGTTATCTTGCAGATCATGACCATTGACGTTACCGCTTAGGTAGAAGTCAGAATTTGGTACGAAGTACTCTGCACCTACGCCATAACGATGCGCTTCAGAATCACCAATTTCATTATATTGATATTGCGCACTGACGTTACTTGCACGATCAAGGAATGCTGCTTCTGCTAATGGAGCATTACGTGTTTGAACTGGATTGAAGTAATATGTACCATCAACGCCGAAAGAACCGCTAGTTCCACCGTTGTCAGGATCAACCACTCCTGCTGATGCACCAATTTCTGCTTGGTAAGCATGTGCTGCTGTACCAGTCATTGCTATTGCTGAAAGTAGTGCCGAAGCAATCGCTAATTTTTTCATGGTTACTACCCCTCAAATCGTGAGTTAAAAACATTACACTTTTTGTTACAACTTTCAGTCTAGAGCAATTCCAAAGATCGTCAATCAAAGGAAAGTTACAGTAATGTGAATAGCGTAATCTTGTGTAATTTTTGCTGAACAAGTGACTGAATAATAAAATTAAATTTATAATGTAGTGTTTTATTAAAAGTGTGTAGATATTGTGGAATCTATTGAATTCGCTGATTTTTTATACAGACCAATAAGAAATCCTAAATTATAAAATCAATTGCAAAATTATATTTCGGTCATAAAACGGGGCTAAAAAGCCGATAAAAATTTCGGATAAAAAGACGCAAAAGAGTCTATGAGATGTTGAAAATTGGATGAGGGAAATACAGGTCTAAATGCTCAAGACATTCGAGCCTTAGACTGAATGGATCGTTAAAATAGCGGAAATAGACTGTGCTATAATATCGGGCTAAGAATTTTGTGCCTAATTTTGATTGAGAGTAATTCACGTGGAAATTAATCCGTATCTAAACCAATTAAAAGACTTAAACGAACGTGGTCAAACACTACGGGGGTATCTTTGACTACGATCTGAAAAAAGAGCGTTTAGAAGAAGTCCTGCGTGAATTAGAAGATCCAACCATCTGGAATGACCAGAGTCGTGCTCAAGCAATGGCCAAAGAAAAAGGCGAGCTTGAAAACGTATTAAATGTGCTGGATGGCTTAAGTACCCAGCTTGAAGATGCACAGGCTTTGCTTGATCTGGCGGTTGAAGCGGATGATGAAAGCTTGCTAGAAGACGTACAGGCTGAACTGAGCACGGCTGAAGAAGAACTGGCCAAGCTTGAATTTCGCCGTATGTTCAATAATCCGATGGATCCAAATCCTTGCTATCTGGAAATTCAAGCTGGTTCAGGCGGTACAGAAGCACAGGACTGGGCGTCTATGTTGCTACGTATGTATCTACGCTGGATTGAACGTCATGGCTTTAAAGCAGAAGTGATGGAAGAGTCTGATGGCGATGTGGCCGGCCTTAAATCTGCGACGATTCGTGTGGAAGGTGAGTACGCCTATGGCTGGTTGCGTACCGAATCAGGCGTACACCGTTTAGTGCGTAAGTCACCATTTGACTCAGGTAACCGTCGTCATACCTCGTTCTCTGCCGTGTTTGTGTCACCGGAAGTTGATGACAATATCGAAATTGAAATCAATCCGTCCGATGTTCGTACCGATACCTATCGTGCATCAGGGGCGGGTGGTCAGCATATTAACAAAACAGATTCTGCCGTGCGTTTAACCCATGCACCGACCGGAATTGTGGTGGCCTGTCAGAACCAGCGTTCACAACATGCCAACCGTGACCATGCCTGGAAGCAGTTACGTGCCAAACTTTATGAGCTCGAGATGAGCAAACGTAACGAAGCGGCACAAGCACTGGAAGATTCCAAGTCTGACATTGGGTGGGGTAGTCAGATCCGTTCTTATGTCCTGGATGATTCACGTATTAAGGATTTGCGTACAGGTGTGGAAAATTCCAATACTGGCGCAGTTCTGGACGGTGATCTGGACAAATTTATCGAAGCAAGCCTGAAACAGGGCTTGTAAGAAGTTGTTTAAATAGCTGGCGTAACCAAGCTTGTACAGATTGTGACTCTTATATCTAAATTATTCGATATATAAATCGTAAAAATACGATATAATGGTCGCAGATGCTGAATAAAGTTTCGTTGCGCCACTGATTGTGATGTGCCTATGGACCTTGATCTAATTTTTAAAGCCTTAGCCAATCCGACCCGTCGACAAATTCTGGAGTGGTTAAAATCTCCGGAGCAATATCTGTCTGCGGAAGAGTGTGGTGGCTTTCAACGTGGGGTCTGTGCAGGTCAAATTGAACGTTTGGGCCAGGTTTCCCAGTCCACCATGTCCAATCACCTGTCGGTGTTACAGCAGACTGGCCTGATCACTGCGACCAAGCATGGACAGTGGTCATATTTCTCCCGCAATGAAACTTTGATTCAACAATTTATCGAACACCTACAACAACACCTTTAACAGGTGGGAGTAACGATGGCTGAATTAAATTCTCCTTTAACGCTCGGTGCGTTAGAGCTTAAAAACCGTGTCATCATGGCGCCGCTGACCCGTAACCGCGCAACTGCTGATCGCGTTCCAACCCCAATGATGGTTGAGTACTATGCGCAACGTGCAAGTGCTGGCCTGATTATTTCTGAAGCCACAGTGATTTCTGAAGAAGCCAATGGCTATTTAAATACTCCAGGATTGTTTACCGATGCTCAGGTCGAAGGCTGGAAAAAGGTTACTCAAGCGGTTCATGAGAAGGGCGGTCTGATTGTTGCCCAGCTTTGGCATGTTGGTCGTGTATCGCATCCGGATCTGTTAAATGGTGAAACACCAGTCTCTGCAAGTGCAGTACAACAGGCGGGTCATGTCAGCTTGTTACGTCCAAAACGTCCTTATGTGTTGCCGCGTCCGCTGGAAATTTCGGAAATTCATGCCATTACCGAGCAATATAAGCAAGCCGCGATTCGTGCTAAAGAAGCCGGTTTTGATGGTGTTGAATTACATGCTGCCAATGGTTATCTGATTGACCAGTTCTTGCAAAGCAAAACCAATCAGCGTGAAGATGAATACGGCGGTTCAGTGGAAAATCGTACACGTTTCCTGCTAGAAGCAACTGATGCACTGATTGAAGTATGGGGCGCAGATCGTGTAGGGGTGCATTTTGCGCCGCGTTGTGATGATCATGACATGGGCGACAATGATCCACGTGAAACATTTGGCTATGCCATGGAGCAGCTGGGTAAGCGCAAGATTGCCTTCTTCTTTACCCGTGAATATCTGGCAGAAGACAGTATTTCTGAATATATGAAACAGCGCTCAAATGGAGTGCCTTATATTGCCAATATGCGCCTCAGCCGTGAAGATGCCATTGAATTACTGGCTTCAGGCAAGGCTGATGCGGTGGCTTTTGGTAAGGCGTATATTGCCAATCCGGATCTATACGAACGTCTGCTCGAAGATGCGCCGCTGAATGAACTGAAGCTGGAAAATATGATCGGAACCAATGTCGCGGAAGGCTATATTGATTATCCGACATTGGCTGAAGCAGAAGCTTTAACTACAGTAGAATAATCTAAAAATGAGCCACATTGATTAACATGTTGATGTGGCTCTGCTATATTCTGCCCATTGAATCTTTGGACAGGGGCGCAATGTGGCCACTCCATTTTGGTATAACGCAGCCTTGGCGCTGGTTAAACCCTTATATCAATCGCGTATCCGTAAACGTGCGACCGATCCTGAACAATTACAACAAGAACTGACAGAACGTTTCGGCCCGTTTCAGCCACCCAAAAACCTGCATGCCATCTGGTTTCATGTGGTGTCGGTGGGTGAAACCAATGCTGCCCAACCGTTAATTGAACATTATTTAAAACTTGGCCATCCGGTGCTGGTCACCAATACCACCAAAACCGGTCAGGCACGCGCTAAATCACTTTTTTTAAAAGCGCCTTATCTTGATTTGTTTCAAGCTGTCTATTTACCCGCTGACCAGAAAACTTTAATTCGTGAGTTTTATCAAAAATATCAGCCGAAACTTTTATTGCTGATGGAAACCGAGCTTTGGCCTAATCTGCTGGATCAGGCACCTCAGTTCAATGTACCAAGTGTATTGTTGAATGCGCGTCTGTCTGAAAAATCTGCCAAAGGCTATGCCAAGGTCAAAGGTCTGACCCGTGGCATGCTCAAGAATTTAACTAGTCTTTTGGCACAGGATACTGCCACCCAGCAGCGTTATATCCAGTTAGGAATCGCAACCGAAAAAACAAAGGTTTTGGGTAATATCAAGTTTGATATTACTGCACCTGAGCGCTTTATTCATCAGGCAGATCAGTTGAAACAGGAGTGGCAGCTAGCGGGTCGCAAAGTCATCACATTAGCCAGTACTCATGCACCTGAAGAAAAAGAAATTCTAAGTGCTTTAAAAGCTGCTTTAGAGACTGATCCAAATTTAGTCTGTATTGTGGTGCCACGTCATCCGGAACGTTTTGATGAGGTATTTCAGGCCGCACAGTCTTTGGGGTTAAAAATCCAGCGTCGTAGTCTAGGGCAACGTATTGAAGTAGATACCCAAGTGTATTTGGCTGATTCGATGGGGGAAATGTGGCTTTGGTATGCTTTAAGTCAGGCCTGTTATGTTGGTGGTTCTTTAAATGAGCCAGGTGGTGGACATAATATTCTGGAGCCGATTACGCTGAATGTGCCGACTGTTTTAGGCAAAAACTATTTTAACTTTCAGACCATCGTGGATGAGTTTGTTCAAGCGGATGCAGTCGCAGTAGTGCAGGATGCACAGCAGGCTACAGATGTCTTACTGGAGCTTTTGCAAGATCAGGTCAAGGCGGAAAATTTGAATGCGGCAGCGCAGCAAATTATGCAGTTAAATACGGGATCGCTTGCCAAGCATATTCAGGTGATTGATCAGTATCTTTAATTTATATTGATAAGTAACGGATATTAGATTTACCAAGATGGCAGGAGAAGCCTACACGATGGCAAGTTTATCTGTGCAGGTAAATGAGGCCGTTGTTAGCTAGATTCGTTCATAGAACTAATGAGCTAATTAGGAACTTTACTTTTGAAGGGTCAAAAGTAACAAGATCCTTTGCGGTACTGAAGGTACTTCCCGTACCTCAGTACCGCGGGCGGCATCCTTGCCGCCGGTCTAAATAGTGGATGTCGTCGGAGATTCTAATAAAGTTCTTTTAGTATCTGCAGTTTTGGTCGTAATCCTATTTTAAATTTTTTTGGTTTCTTTTAATTCTATGAATATCGTCCTGCTTGATCCACGTCAAACCGAAACTGAACTTTGGTCCATTACCTCAACTCGGCAACTGGAACATTTACAGCAGCATGTGCAGATTCAAGTGGGAGATACTTTAAAAGTCGGAATTCGAGAAAGTCAGCGCTACCTAACTGAAATTATTGAAATCTCTGAAAAAGCTGTGTGGCTAAAACCACTACAAGAAGAAGCTGTTCCAGAAAAATTGCCAGTGACTTTAATTGTTGCTTTGCCACGTCCGAAAGTGCTGCGCCGTCTGATCATGGACAGTGTCACCTTGGGTGTTGAAAAAATCATTTTACTGCATAGCTACCGCGTCGATAAAAGTTATTGGCAAACTCCATTTTTACAGCAGTTAAATCATTATATCGAATTGGGGCTAGAACAGGCAGGGGATACGGTTGCTCCAAAAATCGAGCTGTATAAACGTTTTAAACCCTTTGTTGAAGATATCTTGCCGGGTTTGATTAGTACAGATTGCCCGGCTTATGTGGCACATCCTTATGCAGAGCAGGCGATGCCATTTGCGATTGAGCATCCCTGTACGATTGTTATTGGTCCGGAAGGCGGATTTATTCCATATGAAGTCGATTTACTCATAAAAAACGGCTGTCAGGCTGTGAGTCTGGGCAACCGTATTATTCGTACAGAAACTGTGATTCCCTATGTTTTAGGTCGTCTGTTTAGCGCGGGCTGAGGCATCATCATTGCCTTCGCCGTGGTAGACTTTGACTTCCTGTACCGGATACGGAATCGAAATATTATGCTCGGCAAAAGCCTGAATCACCCGTTCCTGCACCGCACTGATTGAAGTTCCGGTGCCGGTTTCAGTGGTATCGACCCACCAGAAGGCTTTTAGGGTAATAGAAAAGTCAGCCAGCGCCGTGACGTTGACACTAAAGCCAGGCTGGCTCAGGATGGTTGGATCTTTATCTAAAATAGCGGTGATTAGGTCCTTGGCTTTCTGGATGTCATCTTCATAGCCGATACCAACCACGAATTCGCAGCGGCGACGGGTATAGGCAGTATTCACCGTGACCGCACTGGTGTAGACCGTTGCATTCGGAATGACGATACGACGGCCATCCGGTGAGCGTAAAAAGGTCGCACGAATTTGGATATCTTCAACCGTCCCTTCCATGCCATTCACGATAATATCGTCGCCAATCTTGAACGGTTCACTGAGCAGAATTAACACGCCAGAAAGCAGGTTCTGGAAAATATCCTTGAAGGCAAAACCGATCGCGACCGAACCAATTCCGAGGGCACTCATCAGCTGACCCGGGGTAAAGCCAGGAACCGCAATCACCAGTCCAATCAGAATACCAAAGAAAATAATAAAGGTACTGCCGACACGGTTGAGTACCAACACCAGATTCTGGCGGGTATAAGAGCGGTTTTCCAAAGTTTTACGTACGAAAAACTTGAAGACTTTGGAGAGTAACCAGAAAATCGTAATCACGATCAGTGCGATACAGAAATAAGGCACACGTTCCCAGAAACCTTCCATGATTTTGTCAATGGTGCTGTAGGCATCATTATACTTGGCGGTATGTTCAATCACGGTCTTGGTCGTTTTTTCAGTTGCCTGATGTAACAACTCCGTGGTGCCCTCAGTTACCTGGCTTAAGGTATTATTTTGCTCTGCCACAAAAATTCCACAATTCAAATTTTGCCTATTTTGCCTGATGTTCAGCAAAAAATTAATAAGGGCTCGAAGTCACCAGTGGATAATTTTAAAAATAACGGCACTGTTGTTAAAAGTATTTGGTGGTTTTTTGCATCATTTCCGTGGGGGTAGGTGACTGTTCTTCACCGCTCATATAACTGAATAAAGCGATAGATCCCAACAGGCTAAGCAGGGTCAGGATAATCATCAGCCAGGCCAGAATTTTTTCCCAGAGCAAAGTCATCCGTGCCGGACCATACTGATTACTGCCTCGATCGCCCGAACCAAAAACGATATAAAGCCATACAAAAATGTTTACTAACGGCAGCAAAAATAATAGCGCCCACCAGCCACTGCGGTTCATATCATGCAAACGGCGAACAGTCACCACTAAAGCGAAATACACATAGACCAGAACCATGACCAGTACACCGATACTGGCCAAGCCTTGCAGTGAAATCAGCCAGTTGGGATCCATGGAATGGGTAGAAATATTCACAATATCAATGCTGAGACCCAGTGCGATACTGCCAAATAAAAAGATGAAATACAGAAATGCCGACCAGGCAATAAAGCTCAAGCGTCCGAAGCGGCCTTTCATCGACAAGGGATGATCCGATGCAGGCAGCGCAGGCGGGTTAAAGTAGGGAGATTCAGGCGATTTCATAAAGCGTATCCTGCTAAATCAGATGAAATAACCACAAGCGGTCAATTTTATTTTTAAGGGCTGTGCTACAGATCATACACAGTTGCGCAGAAGATTCTGTACTGTAAGTTGTGGTTTATTTTGATTGAATTTGTATAAATAATCTACGACGAAAGCATGATTGCCGGATTTGAAATAAGCAGGCCATACTGCCATTATGCATAAAAAACAATCAACAACGCAGCATTAACCTCTCGTGATGAGATAGAACAAAATCAAGGAAGTGACCTATGCAAGAGATCTATCCAGTACCCGAAGAATTTAAAAAAACAGCACGTACGCTTGAAGATCAGTACTTCGAACGTTATCAGTATTCTATAGAACAGCCAGATAAATTTTGGGCAGAACAGGCGCAACGTCTGGACTGGATCAAGCCCTTTACCCAAGTCAAAAATACCAGTTTTAATAAAGACGATTTTAAAATCGAATGGTTTGCCGATGGTCAGCTCAATGTCAGTGCCAACTGTCTGGATCGGCACCTGAAAGAACATCCCTATAAACCGGCGATCATCTGGGAAGGGGATCATCCTTCGCGGCACAAGATTATTTCCTTTGCCGAACTGCATGATGAAACCTGCCGTTTTGCCAATGTGTTGAAGAAAAATGGCATCCAGAAAGGCGACCGGGTCATGCTGTATATGCCGATGGTCTCTGAAGCCGCGATTGCCATGCTGGCCTGTGCCCGGATCGGGGCGGTGCATTGCGTGGTATTTGGTGGTTTCTCGCCGGACTCCTTAGCCAGCCGGATTGAAGACTGTCAAGCGAAAATGGTGATTACAGCCGATTCCGGCATGCGCGGAGGTAAGGCCATTCCACTGAAAGCCAATGTCGATGAGGCACTAAAACTGGCGGGTACAGGCTCGATTCAAAATGTAATGGTGGTGCACCGCACCGGTAACCCGATCGAAATGCAGGACGGGCGTGATCTGTGGTATCACACGGAAATTATGTCAGTGAATGACATCTGTCCACCCGAACCGATGAATGCCGAAGATCCGCTGTTTATCCTGTATACCTCAGGTTCCACCGGCAAGCCCAAGGGCGTGATGCATACCACTGGCGGTTATCTGACCTATGTGAATTGCACCTTCCGTGAAGCATTTGATATCAAGCAGGATGATGTATTCTGGTGTACCGCAGATGTGGGCTGGATCACCGGGCATTCCTATGTACTGTATGGGCCACTTTCGAATGGTACCACCACCGTGATGTTTGAAGGTGTGCCGCAATATCCAAGCTGGGCGCGTACTGGACATATTGTTGATAAGCATAACGTGACCATTCTCTATACTGCACCGACCGCGATCCGCGCCATGATGCGTGAGGGCGATGCTTTTGTACGGGAAAGTGACCGTAGCAGCCTGAGAATTTTAGGATCGGTCGGTGAGCCAATTAATCCGGAAGCCTGGAACTGGTACTACACCGTGGTCGGTGAAAGCCGCTGTCCCGTCATCGATACCTGGTGGCAAACCGAAACTGGCGGTTTTATGATTACGCCATTGCCGGGTGCGACTGATTTAAAACCAGGTTCTGCGACACGGCCTTTCTTCGGGGTACAACCGGCTATTGTCGATGCCGATGGCAAGGAACTGGAGGGTGAAGCTGAGGGAAATCTGGTGATTAAGGATTCCTGGCCGGGTCAGATGCGTACCATTTGGGGAGACCCGGAGCGTTTTATTGAAGCTTATTTCTCTACCTATCCCGGTACTTATTTTACCGGAGATGGGGCGCGTCGCGATAAAGATGGTTATTACTGGATTACCGGCCGGGTGGATGATGTCCTGAATGTATCCGGACACCGTTTAGGTACTGCAGAAATTGAAAGTGCACTGGTGGCGCATGAATCGGTAGCAGAGGCCGCTGTAGTCGGTATGCCGCATGATATTAAAGGTCAGGGCATTTGTGCCTTTGTGACCTTACAGGCTGATGTTGCCAGTTCAGATCAATTACGTGGAGAACTGGTCAGCTGGGTACGCAAGATTCTTGGTCCAGTGGCTACACCAGACGCCTTGCACTGGGCACCGGCATTGCCAAAAACCCGTTCCGGGAAAATCATGCGCCGGATCTTACGAAAAATTGCAGCCGATGAGCTGGACAGTCTCGGAGATACTTCGACCCTGGCTGAACCGCAAGTGGTGGATCATCTGATCGCAGAGGTACAGCGTAATAACGCTTAAATTTAAACTTTTTAAATGCCGGCGTCCTGCCGGTATTTTTATATCGGGAATAAGCTCTGCATGCTTTCGGATATAGTGACAGGCTGCAATCTGCTAAGCTCAAGCCATGCTGAATATAGGTCCAAAAACAATGAATATACGACAATCATATCTCGATCAGTCGCCCTTAGAGATTGCCCAGAAACTGGCTGAAACTTTTGCCCAAACTGCCGCAGAGCGGGATCGGCAAGGTGGGAATCCCAAAGCTGAACGTGAATTGATTCGTCAGAGTAGCTTGCTTGGCCTGTCTATTCCGAAGCAGTATGGCGGTCAGGGTGCCGACTGGCAGACCATTTTTAGCACCATTCAGAGCATTGCCCAAGTGGACAGTTCATTGGCGCATGTCTATGGCTTTCATCATTTGCTGATTGCGACCGTGCAATTATTTTCCCAATCGGAACAATTTGGCCCGTGGTTTGAACAGACTGCCCAAAATAATCTATTCTGGGGTAATACTCTAAATCCGCTGGACCATCGCACCACAGTTACAAAAGTTTCAGAAAACGAATATATTTTCCATGGTGATAAAAGCTTCTGCTCAGGTTCGATTGATTCGGATATGTTGCTGTGTTCAGGTTATGACGAAGCAGGAAAATTACTGATAGGAGTGATTCCTACTTGGCGAGAGGGCGTGAGCTTTCTGGGCGACTGGAACAATATGGGCCAACGCCAGACCGACAGTGGTACCAGCCATTTTGAGCAGGTCAAAATTCATGAAGATGAATTGCTGTTAAATCCCGGTCCACTGAGTACGCCATATTCCAGTCTACGGCCTTTGATTGCCCAGCTGATTTTTGTGCATCTGTTTTTGGGCGTGGCAGAAGGGGCATTTGACGTCGCCAAGCAGACCGTACAAACCCAAAAAGCCTGGTCCAAATCACTGGCAGACGATGCAGTGAATGATCCTTTTACCCAGAAGCATTTTGCCGAGTTCTATGTACAGCTAGAAGGTGTACGCTTACTCGCAGATAAAGCAGTTCAGGGTTTACAGGCAGCCTGGGAGCTTGGGAATGATTTAAGTGCCGAACAGCGCGGTGAAGTCTCGGTTGCCATTGCCACAGCTAAAATTGCCGCAACCAATACCTCTCTCTATATTACCCAGAATATTTTCCAGGTGATGGGTGCGCGGGCCACCACGGCCAAGCTCAATCTGGACCGCTTCTGGCGCAATGTCCGCACCCAGACCTTGCATGATCCGATCGATTATAAGTATCAGGAAGTGGGGGAATGGGTGCTGACTGGAAAAGTGCCTGATCCAAGCTTTTATTCCTGATCTGAAAATAAAACAGCCTCTTTATCAGAGGCTGTTTTATTCTGGATGAAAAAGTTTGGTTTTAAATTTGCTTGAAAGCTTCAATCGCTCTTACACGAGAGGCTTTTAAATCCACGATGGGTTTTGGATAATCCAGTTCAAGATCCAGATTTTTGGCATAGGGGTCATGAATGCTTTCGGCATCCAGATGCGCCAGTTCTGGCACCCATTGACGGATGTAATCTCCATTCGGATCAAACTTCTGTGACTGGCTGACCGGGTTAAAAATCCGGAAATAGGGTACGGCATCCATGCCGGTCGAAGCACACCATTGCCAGCCGCCATTGTTCGCTGCCAGATCACCATCAATCAGCTGCTGCATGAACCAGCGTTCTCCCAAGCGCCAGTCTATTAGCAGGTTTTTACACAGGAACATTGCAGTAATCATGCGCACCCGGTTATGCATCCAGCCAGTAGCCTGCATTTGCCGCATACCGGCATCGACAATCGGAATCCCGGTGTGTCCTTGTTGCCAGGCAGCCAGATCTTCAGGTGCATTACGCCACTGGATATTATCGGTATTTTCCTTAAAAGGCTGATGCCTAGATACACGGGGAAAATCAAACAGGGTATGCAGATAAAACTCGCGCCAGAGCAGTTCATCCAGCCAGGTCTGCTGACCGATATCATCAATCTGGAAATATCCGTTCTTAAACAGGGTCTGCATACATTGACGGATCGAGAGAATACCGATATTCAGATACGGTGACAGGCGGCTGGTACCATCGACTGCAGGTAGATCTCGCTCGGTTTTATAGTGAACCATTTTATCCAAGATAAAATCATCGAGCAGCTCAAAGGCAGCTTGATCTTTTGTAGACCAGAGCTGGGCAGTATGATCGACAGAATAATCAGCCGCAAATTTTTGCAGATCAAATCTGGTCAGCTGGTCTGGTAATTCAAGCGGATCTTGAGGCTGAATGGCAGGATAGCAGCCCGGTATATTCTGAATCAGTCGCTCATAGCACTTTTTCTTGAATGCGCTATAGACCTGATAGGGTTGATTGGACTGGTTGCGGATACTGGTCAGTGGAAACAGGCTGCGATCATGATACAGCTCGACCCGGATCTGCTGCTGTTCCAGCATCTGCTGTACCTGTGCATCACGTTGCAGTTCATTCACGCCCACTTCAATATTGGCATGTAGCGTATCAATCTGCAGTTTTTGGCACAGGCTTAGCATTTCGGCCGGCAGGTCTTGCCATAAGGGAACATTTAAAATGATTAATGGAATATTCAGCTGCGCTAACTGCTGCTTTAAAACGTCGAGGCGGCGCAGATAAAAATCGATTTTAATCCGGGCATCCTGATGCAGCTTCCATTGTTCGGGAGAGAGAACCACCAGTGCTATACAGGTGCCTTGCTGGGTGGCATGCCACAGCGCGGCATGATCATGAATGCGGAGGTCTTGACGAAACCAGATCAGTTGCATTGTTAAAATTCTTGGAAAGTCGTTAGTGCAGAATTTTAAGGAATTGATGGTCTTAAACCTAGCCAGACAACAATTTTATCACATAAAAAAATCCCCCAAGCCGAGCCTCGAGGGAGGGAGTGAATCTGCTGAGATTTATTAGAATGATTATACGGGCTCAGCTTCTTCTTGCTGCACAGGCGTTACCTGTTGTGCTTCAAGCTCACGAACCAAAGGCAGTACCTTCTGGCCAAAATATTCAACCTCTTCAATAAAGTGCAAGAAGCCTGACAGAATCAAATCAACGCCAACTTTTTTCAGTTCGATAATCCGTTCAGCAATCTGCTGCGGTGTCCCGATCAGATTGGTGCGGAACCCGTCATTGTATTGCACCAGATCTTTAAAGGTGGATTTGGCCCAGTTGCCTTCACCTTCCTGACTTGCTGCGCCGGCTTCACGGGTGGCCTCACCAAAAGATTTTACCGCCTGCACATTGGCCTTGCTGATAATTTCCTGCAAGACGGCCTGGGCTTCTTCTTCGCTATCGCGTGCAATCACAAAGGCATTTACACCAATTTTCACCGAGTGATGATTTGCCTTGGCTTTTTCACGAATATCATCGATCTGTTTTTTCAGCTCTTCCGGGGTATTGCCATTGGTGAAGTACCAGTCAGATACGCGAGAAGCCATATCACGTGCTGCCCGGGAACTGCCGCCCTGAAAGATTTCAATATGCGGTTTTTGTAGCGGTTTCGGACTCAGGGTATAGTCTTTGAATTGATAATATTTACCTTCAAAATTAAAGTTGTTTTGGGTCCAGACCCCTTTCAGGCTACGGATAAACTCTTCCGAACGGGCATAACGCTCATTATGTTCCGGCCATTCTTCCCCAATGGCATCAAACTCACCGCGGAACCAGCCACTGACCACATTGATCGCAATCCGGCCATTGCTCAGATGGTCAATCGTCGCCAGTTGTTTGGCAGCCAGTGCCGGCTTCCAAGGACCCGGCAGAATCGCGGCAATGACTTTCAGGCGTTCAGTTTTGGCCAGAATGCCATGACTGAAGCTGACCGATTCATGCTGGTTTTCTGCGTTATAGCCGGCAGTAAAACGGATCTGGGTCAGGGCATAATCAAAGCCTGCCTGTTCAGCGGTTTGTGCCAGACGCACGTTATAGTCATAGCTCCAGTCGGTGCGCTGCTCGATGTTACTAACCACCAGGCCACCACTGACATTCGGCACCCAATAGGCAAATACGATATTTTTATCATTCGACATATTCATCACCCTCTGCAATGCTGTGTTCAAGCCACTTGAGTCTTTGGTGCTTTCTTGCTGTGCAAGCGCGATTCTGCGGCATCCAGGCTCGGCACGGCTGCTGAAGGCAGCACTTCTTCCTGTTCGATCTGCTTGTTGATGCCCAGATTTTGACTCGCTTGAATGGTTTTTTCTTTGATGACTTCAGCACGTTGTCCCTTGGCTGGTGCCCATTCAAGAATCGGCAATGCACGCGCCACAGCCAGGGTAATCCGGTCGCGGAGCAATTCACTGTGAATAGTATATTCAGGGGTGAAATCGCGGTCGGTGGCATAGACCCCAATCGGTAAAGTCTGTGCCTGAAAGAAGCTGAATAAGGGACGCAGTTGATGTTCAAGCACCAGCGCATGACGGTCACTGCCACCAGAGGCCGCCAGTAATACCGGAACATCGACCAGCGCCGTTTGCTCGACAAAGTCAAAGAAATGCTTGAACAGGCCGGTAAATGAAGCGCGGTACACAGGAGTGCCCACAATCAGCGCATCTGCGGCTTCTACTGCTGCCAGGTCATCCTGAACGCGTTGTGGCAACTGATTGCGGTAAATTGCACCGCCCAAGAGCGAACCAATTTCGCTAAATTTAATGAAATGCACATTGATCGGTGTCGCTTCACCCAGCTCATCCAGAATGGCCTGAACCAAGGCTTCGGTTTTTGAGGGATGATTTAAACCGCCAGATACGGCAACAATATTTAAGGGTTTTTGCGCATTAAAATTAGACATATTTAGAACCTGAAAAATAGGGATAATCTCGGAATGACCCTATTAATCCCGATTCAGCGCAGGACTGTAAAATAACGAAAAGCTGAAAAGTTATCTGATTTTGCGATATACGACAAAGGCTCGATTCTTAAGGAGGTTTTTATATGTAAGTAAATGATATTTATATTTATATTGAATAAAGATAAGCTTTTTCAGTGAGGAATAAGTGATATATAAAAAAGTGATGAGAATTAAACAATTATTGCAATAGTGCAAAAATGGGCAATTTTAAAGAAAAACTGCATATTATTTTAAAAATTGTAGTGTCTTGCATATCCTTAACCGGGTTGTGTGGTTAGAATAGGGGCTACCGTGCCAAGATCTCTCTCACGTTGCCTATGAATATTTTAATCGTTGATGATCATCCACTATTTCGTCATGCTTTGATTCAAGCTGTACGTTATAGCCTGCCACAAGCCCAGATTCATGAAACTGCGGCAGTCAATGAATTTTATGAACGTCTAGAAAATGGCCCTGAGCCTGATCTTGTGCTGCTGGATTTAAACCTGCCGGGCGCTTCCGGCTTTTCTGCCCTCGTGCATGTCCGCGCACAATATCCGTCTTTACCGATTATTGTAGTGTCTGCACATGAAGAAGTCAGCATTATCCAGCGTGCGATCGCGCATGGTGCAATGGGCTATATTCCTAAATCTGCCCACCCAAGCCATATCGGTGAAGCGATTCGTGAAGTGCTGGAAGGTGAAATCTGGTTACCACCAAATCTGCCAGCCAATATGAATTTTGATCCGCGTGCTGCCGATGAAACGGCTTTGGCAGAACGGATCCAGTCTTTGACGCCGCAACAGTTCCGGGTATTGATGATGGTGGCTGAAGGTTTATTAAACAAGCAGATTGCTTATGAACTGGATGTGTCAGAAGCGACGATTAAAGCGCATGTGACGGCAATCTTCCGTAAACTCGGAGTACAAAACCGGACACAAGCGGTATTGGCCATTAATGCACTGAATATTGAAGACCGCAAAATGTAAGTTCTGCATAGCCGAATTGAAAAAGACCTCCTTGGAGGTCTTTTTTTATGGGTGAAATCTGAAAAATTGAGTGCAAAGGCCTGAGTCAGCTAGGCGATATAATCCTGCTTGCGGGTGAAATCATCACAAAACAATGGATTTAAGGCACATTGCAATTCGTCAATCTGCTCTTCAGTGACATAACCTTTCGATTTCAGATATTCCGCCACGCGATCATCACGCAGACTCAGGAAAGTCGCATCATATACACCCAGATCCACAAACAGTGCCGCAGTTTCCAGACTGTTAAAACGATCCAGATAAACTTCATTGTCATACATCAGGAAGACATGTTCGTCGCGCGTATTCGGATCGACATGTAAACGCTGCGCCAGCTCATGTGGGCAGGTTTTGATAAATAACAGATCAGACAGCTCATCAAATTGGCTGGTGTCCAGACAATCTTCTTCATTTTTGACTTTACCCAGCCAGGCCTTAAAGACCAGTACCGCGCCACCACGCAGCAACATGCTCCAGATCTGATGACGGGTTTTTGCTGGAAGGTCCTCTGTTTCAGCTTCTAAAGACTGAATCAGCTTGTCTTCCTGTTCAGCAATCTTTTCAAATAGTCCCAGACCTTGCGGCTTGTAGGCATAAGGTTCAAAGACATCAAAATGTAATTCATCAAAGACTTGCAGTGCCAGGGGTACTGCACTCTGATACAGCGTTTCCAGTGCCTGATACTGGGCATCATTCAGCTTGCTGTATTTAAAGATCTGTGCCCAGTCAATGCTTGGCAATAAGGCGTTGGCGCCATATTGACGGTGAAACTGCTGGGTCTGATTCAGGCCCTGGTTTTGATCTATGTTCATGTGAAGAACTCCGATATGCAGAAATAGATCAGCGACCAAAAAAATTAAGGCTGCATGAGATGGGAACTGATCGTTTCTTATTCCTCTATTTTTAGAGCCAAGTGCAAGGGATAAAAAATACGACTAAAGTTATAGTAGTGGAAAATTACTCTTTAATTTTTATTAAAAACAATAAGATAACTAATTGTAACTAAGTGTACACATGTACATTAATACATTCGTCAGTTTTTGCCATAGTGAATTAAAAAATGAGCATTTTGGTCAATTTATTCAGCTGTATTTTCGGCATATTTGCTGCTTTTAGCACATTAGAATAAATTTTATGCAAGCTAGGTAAGTTTATGTGGCAGTTGAGTATAAAAAATGCCCATTTCAGGGTGTGAAATGGGCATTGATCAGATCGTTATCTACTTAGGAGTCGGAAATTTTCAGTCCAGATAACCATGAACGTAATGAGGCCGGTTTCAGCGGTTTTTTCAGCAGAACAATGTTTAGCTCTTTTAGACGTTGCGGCAATTCCGGATCGGAATCGGCGGTAATCAACGCGACCGGAATATCCTTCGAACGATGTTCCAGAATGAAATCCAGACCGATCTTGTCCTGATTCAGATGTTGATCCACCAGCCAGACCTGAATATTTTCCTGCTGAATCAGCATGGCTGCTTGTTCAGGTTCAGTGGCTTTAAACACCTGATAACCCCATTTGGTCAATAAGGTCGACATGCCTTCCAGAATGGTTTCATCATTATCCAGACATAGAATCTTAAAGGCTTTGCTCTTTAAAGGTACGGCCTGAACCGGTGCTGCGACCACTTTCGGTGCTTCGATCACAGGCACTTCAATCATAAAGCAGGAACCTTTACCCAGCGCAGAAGACACATGTACCGGATAGTCCAGCATGCTGGTCATGCGTTGTACGATCGCCAAACCTAGGCCCAGACCCTGTTCACCCCAAGGCGAGGTGTGGCCGCAACGTTCAAACTCCTGAAACAGTTTGATGCGCTGTTCTTCGGCAATGCCCGGGCCAGTATCCCAGACGCCAATGCGGATATGATTCGTTCTGCTGCTCGAACGTAATACACCGACCACCACTTTACCTTTGGCGGTATAACGCAGCGCATTGCTGACAAAGTTCTGGATAATCCGGCGAATCCATTGCGGATCGGTATCAATCCAGAACTGCGCATCATGTACACTGAACTTGATGCCACGCTGTGCAGCGATGGATTTGAACTGGAGTTCCAGATCGCTGAGCAGGTCATGCAGCGGATAAGCCTGACGTTTAGGCTGAATGGTGCCGCCTTCCAGTCGGGCAATGTCCAGCAGGGCAGACAGCATGCTTTCTGCACCATGCAGAGCACGATCCAGTTGCTGTAAGGTCTTGCGGTCTTCGTCATTTTGCACGCTTTGTTCGAGTGCGGTACTGAACAGACGCGCAGCATGCATCGGCTGCAACAGGTCATGACTGGCCGCTGCAATAAAGCGGCTTTTTGACATATTGGCTTTATCGGCCTGTTCACGGGCCAGTTGCTGCTCGGACAGGGCATCGGCGAGCTGCTGGGTACGGTCTTGCACCCGGGCTTCAAGTACGGCTTCATTTTCACGGAAGGCAGTAATATCGGCGAAGGTCGTTACGAAACCACCGCCTTCAATCGGATTACCGCGCATCTGAATCACCCGGCCATCTTTACGAATGCGTTCAAATTCATGGGCACTGCCAACCTGCATCCAGTGAATCCGTTTCCGGACATGTTCTTCGACCGAACCCGGACCACATTCACCACGTTCAGCGTTATAACGGATCAGGTCGGCGATCGGACAACCGACATAGACAATATCGGTCGGATAATCAAACAGTTTCAGATACTGATTGTTCCAGGCCACCAGACACATATTTTCATCAACCACGCTGACCCCTTGGGTCATGTGATCAATCATGGTCATGATCAGGTTCTGATTGAAGCGCTGCCATTGCGAGGCCTGATCGAGAATATTGGCGACCTGACCCAAGGCCAGACCATTGTTGACCATGGCTGTGGTCAACAGGGTACGTGCCGAGGCGGCCCCGATAGTCCCCGCCAGATACTGTTCAGTGAAACGCCACCACATGCCATTGGCACTGCTGTTTTCATTCAGTTCAACACTGTTTTGGGTACAGAACTGCTGGAAAGCGCGTGTGGTTGGGCCTTCGCCGGTAATGCGTTTGGCCAGGGTAATCAGATCGCCGACTTTTAAACGGGCGACATCCTGATGCGAATAGCTGACCTCGGTAGAAGGACTCTGCGAGGGTAGTGGCTTGGTTTCATAATAGAAGAAACTTTCGGCCTGAATCTGTTCGGCAATACTCGGCCGGAAAATACGGGAAATCCAGATATACAGCAGGGTATTTAAACCCAGTGCCCAAACTACTCCATGGGTCAGCGGATCAAAAGACTCGAAACCGATCAGGGCTTCCGGTCTTAACCAGTTCCAGCCAAAAGGCCCTTGATTCAGCAAGCTTTGGCTAAAGCTGCTATAGGCTTCGGGCAGGCTGCGCAAAATGGTTGGAAACAGCAAGGTATAAGCCCACAAGGCAAAACCGGTCAACAGTCCGGCATAGACACCCTGTTTACTGCCGCCACGCCAGTACAGGCCGCCGATCAGAGCAGGGGCGAATTGTGCTACCGCACTAAACGCCAGCAGGCCAAAGACCGAGAGCTGATCAATATCATTAAAGAAATTGAAGAACAGGAAGCCCATCAACATTACACCCAGGATGCAGACCCGGCGAGTAAATTTCAGTACCAATGGTAAGCGTTTGTCATGCCGTGAAATCAGTTTTAAGCGCCATAATGCCGGCATAATCAGGTCATTGCTGAGCATGATTGACAGTGCCACGGAAGACACCAGCAGCATCCCGGTAGAGGCAGAAAAACCGCCTAAGAAGGCTAATAAAGTGAGCCAGTCCTGGTTATAGCTGAGTGGCAAGGACAGGACCGCCACATCCGGAATCGCCAGGTATTGCGGTGCAGCATGTAGTGCCCAGCTGGCAATTGGAATAATCGCCAAGGTAGTCAGAATCAAATAGACCGCAAACCAGCGCCGTGCACCGCGGATATGTTTTTCATCTCGCAGCTCAACCACCGCCACATGGAACTGGCGCGGCAGGCAGATAATCGCCAGTGCCGCCAGCAGGGTCTGAATCCAGAAACTTTGTGGTACGCCAAACAGTTGCACATCATGAAAAGTAGTACTGATATCGCTACTGATCTGTGCAAGATTTTCTGGTGCTTCAAACATAAAGAAACAGGCAACTGCCAACAGGGCGAAGAGTTTGACAAAAGACTCGAATGCCACGGCCAGCATCAGGCCGCCATGCTGTTCAGTATTGGCAATCTGCCGGGTACCAAACATCATCGCCAGTATTGCCAGAACCCCAGTCAGAAACAGCACGCCATTGGTGGTGCCGGTTACACCTGCGGAAGGTTCCAGGATGACGGCGGCACTTAAGGCAATCGCACGTAACTGCAAGGCCAGATAAGGCACAATCGCTACCACTGCCAGAATGGTTACCAGCGAGGCGAGGGGACCACTTTTACCATAGCGTGCTGCGACAAAGTCAGCGATCGAGGAAATGGCATGATGCTGTCTCACCCGCCCCAGACGGCGCCAGATATCATAGCCCACGGCAACGAAGAGCAGCGGACCCAGATAGATCGGCAGGAAAATAATGCCTTCACGTACCGCAGCACCCGTGGCGCCATAAAAGGTCCAGGAGGAACAGTAGACGCCTAAAGTTAAACTAAACAATAGCATGCGCCCACGGGTACTCAGCCGGCTGGCATGTTTTTCCCCGTAGAAAGCGCAGATAAAGAGTAATGCGATATAGAGGGCGAGTACCCCTATGATGAGCCAACTGTTCATATAGCCTGATGTGTACTGAGCATGCCGCTATGATAACGCATCGTGAACGCTACAGTTTAAATTGATCATTTTTTAACGACCAAAGTCTAAATTACAAGCACCTACGATTATTGTTAACTTGCAACAGTGATAATTCGAATTAAAAAATAGGCAGCCCAAGGTTGGGCTACAGGAGTAGTAATTATGGATGAGGTACAAGTAGATCGTATTCTACAAAATCCAAAATTCAAGGAAATGGTCCGCAAGAAAAGTATGCTCAGCTGGACGTTGACCGGCATTATGCTATTTATCTATGTGGGCTTCATGTTGCTGGTTGGTTATAACAAAGAATTTCTATTGTCTTCAATTTCAGGTGGTGTGACTACGTGGGGTATTCCACTCGGTCTGGGTATCATTGTCCTGTCGTTTATCTTGTGTGGTGTGTATTCCTACATTGCCAATAACAAACTTGATCAATTGACTGAAGAAGCAATCCGTGAAGTCGAAGCGATTGCTCATGAAAAAGGACACCACTAAGATGAAATGGAATTCTCTTATTGCTCTTGCTGCAACTGCAATGGCCTCAGGTATGGCTTTCGCTGGTCCTGATCTGGGTGCAGCAGAACAGCAGGCGACCAACTGGCACGCGATTATCATGTTTGTGATTTTCGTCGGTGCAACACTGTTCATTACCAAATGGGCAGCGAAACAAACCACCAGCACCACAGATTTCTATACGGCCGGTGGCGGTATTTCTGGTTTCCAGAATGGCCTGGCGATTGCCGGTGACTATATGTCAGCAGCATCATTCCTGGGTATTTCCGCGATGGTGTTCCTGTCAGGCTTTGATGGCTTGCTGTATTCACTGGGCTTTATGGTCGGTTGGCCGATCGTATTGTTCCTGGTGGCAGAACGTCTGCGTAACCTGGGTAAATACAACCTGTCAGACGTAGTATCTTTCCGCTTGCAGGAAAAACCGGTACGTACCTTGGCCGCTTTAAGCTCGCTGGTTGTGGTTGCGTTTTACCTGATTGCACAGATGGTGGGTGCAGGTCAGCTGATCAAACTTCTATTCGGTCTGAACTATAACATTGCAGTCGTGATTGTTGGCTTGTTGATGATGGCTTATGTCATCTTCGGTGGTATGTTGGCGACCACTTGGGTACAGATCATCAAGGCGGTAATGTTGCTGTCTGGTGCGACCTTTATGGCATTCATGGTCATGAAAGGTGTGGGCTTCAGCTTTACCAACATGTTTGAACAGGCGATTGGTGTCTACTCAAAAGTACATGACTTGAGCCTGACAGATGCGACCAAAATCATGGGTCCGGGTAGTCTGGCGTCTAATCCGATTGATGCGATTTCTTTAGGTCTGGCATTGATGTTTGGTACAGCAGGTCTTCCACATATCCTGATGCGTTTCTTCACGGTAAAAGATGCTAAAGAAGCGCGTAAATCAGTCGTAGTTGCGACAGGTTTTATTGGTTATTTCTACCTGCTCACCTTCATCATTGGTTTCGGTGCGATTCTGTATGTATCGAACAACCCGCAATTCCTTGATGTTGCGAAAATGGCAGTAACTGGCAAGCTGGAACTGGTGGGTGGTAACAACATGGCGGCGGTGCACCTGTCTGATGCAGTGGGCGGCGACCTGTTCATGGGCTTTATTTCTGCAGTCGCATTTGCCACGATTCTTGCAGTCGTTGCTGGTTTGACCCTGTCAGGTGCTTCAGCAATTTCGCATGACTTGTATGCCAACGTTTTGAAGAAAGGCCAAACCACGCCTGAATCTGAACTACGTATGTCTAAGATTGCGACTTTAGGTCTTGCGATCTTCGCGATGATTCTCGGGATTCTGTTCGAGAAACAAAACGTAGCCTTCATGGTCGGTCTGGCGTTCTCGGTTGCAGCATGTGCCAACTTCCCGGTACTGGTATTGTCTATGTTCTGGAAAGGCTTGACGACACGTGGTGCAGTGATTGGTGGTGTTGCAGGTCTGGTAACCGCAGTAACCTTGATTGTGCTGTCTAAAGCAGTATGGGTCGATACTTTGGGTATTTCTGATACACCAGTGAACCCGTTCAATGGTCCTGCAATCTTCGCGATGCCATTGTCATTCTTCTGCTGCTGGTTGTTCTCTGTGACGGATAATTCGGCACAGGCTCAGGCAGAACGCAAAGCCTTTGATGCGCAGTTTGTACGCTCACAAACTGGTATTGGTATCTCAGGCGCATCGGATCACTAAGATCCGCGCTACGCTAAAAAAGCCCCATCAGGGGCTTTTTTTTATGGAGATATCATCAAGTTTTTTCTTTAGTATAAACGCCGTATTGAATTGAGCTGGCTGGATTTGTGCAGTGTTATTTCAGTAATTTTCATACAAATCGCATATCTGCAAGCTGCTTTGAGCATGCTATGTTAAAAGCGGCTAACCATAACAATGTGTTCCCTACATGAAGATAGTGACAAGAAGAGCAACAAGAAGGGCATTATGAAGCAATCTCTGCAGCAGTTCTGGAACAGCTTTACCCATTTGCCTTCGGCATGGCTGTTGTGCCTGCAATTGCTGATCTTGCTCTTGTCGGTATTGAGTTATGGAAGCGTGTCTTATCGGGCGGGAACCTGGGTACTGGGTGTTCTGGTTTTACTGGTGATTGCCAGAGTCATTCGCCAGACTCCGATGTTTACTATTTTAGGACTCAGCTTTGTCGCCGGCGCGATTTTCTTCTCCTCCCTGATTGTGCTGGGGCTGCATTATACCTGGATCCATGTCACCGCCAACCTGTTTGAAGCCGGTGCCTATTTCAGTGCAGCTTATGGCCTGCTACGTTATATGTTCCATGACCGTTATCTGACCAAGGATGAACTCTTTGCCGCTGGCGCAGTATTTACCTTACTGGCCTGGGGCTTTGCTTTTCTCTACAGTATCTGCCAGCTGCTGGTGCCGCACAGCTTTTCGGACCCCGATCTGCAAGCCTATCAGCCCTGGCTGGATCTGATTTTTCTCAGTTTCAGTGTACAGTCTGCAACAGGACTGTCCGATATAATGCCGGTCAGTCCGGTCGCACGGATGCTGGCCATTATCCAGATGTTTGTCGGGGTGATGTATCTGGCACTGATTGTATCCCGCTTAATTGCCTTGCAATATATCGCACGTCTACCGCATAAAAAGAACGTGAAAAATAGAAAAAAACCGCCTGAGCAATGAAGCTCATCCTTTTATTGTATTTGTTACAGTAACTTAACGGCTTTATTTTGTGTCACATCCTAAAATAGCAGTAGATCTAGCTCCCATAGATTGAATCTGTCTGATCATTTTGACCTTACCAATAATTATTTGACGCTGTTTGTCGATCCAATTTTTAAAAAATGGAGGAGGTATGCCTTCCACAAAACCATCCTGGTTTGCCAATATCAATCCAAATGTTTTTATTAGTACTGTCGCCATTATTGCGATATTTTTAGCGTTGGTCGTATTTGCACCCGATGCTTTTTCAGTTTTCACCCAGCAACTGAACCAGTGGATTACTACGTCCTTTAGCTGGTTCTATGTATTGTCGGTGGCGATATTTCTCATCCTTCTGGTTTATATTGCCCTGTCGGATATGGGCAAAATCAAACTGGGACCCGACCATAGCCAGCCGAAATATAGCAGCGCCTCTTGGTTTGCGATGCTATTCACCGCAGGGATGGGGATTGGCCTGATGTTCTTTGGTGTGGCCGAACCGGTGATGCATTATGTCACGCCACCTGCCGGTGAACCGGAAACCGTACTGGCTGCACAACAATCTATGCGGGTCACCTTTTTCCACTGGGGCTTACATGCCTGGGCCATTTATACGCTTGTTGGCCTATCGTTAGCTTATTTTGCTTATCGGCATCAATTGCCTTTAAAAATCCGTTCGGCCTTGTATCCGCTGATTGGTCAAAAGATCTATGGACCGATTGGAGATGGCGTCGATACCTTTGCCACCATTGGTACGGTATTTGGTGTCGCTACTACGCTTGGTTTCGGGGTGACCCAAATCAATTCAGGTTTGAACTATTTGTTTGGCATTGAACAGGCACCCAGTACTCAGGTCATTTTGATTATTGTGGTCAGTGCCATGGCGGCGACTTCCGTATTTTTTGGATTAGACAAAGGAATTAAACGTTTATCTGAACTAGGGCGTGTCATCAATTAATGGAGATGATTGTTGATGCTAAGTAGATCGCTGATAAGAAGTTTTGAGCCAATTTATCATAGCGTGTGGCAATAGCACGATACTGCTTGAGCTTGGCAAAAAAGTTCTCGATCAGATGTCTTGCCTTGTAGAGATGTCGGTCATAATCACGCTGATCAATAGAATTACTTTTCGCTGGCATCACAATTTGACCCTTCGCCGCTAAAATTGGAGCAATGACCCGATCCCTGGAGTTGTAGGCTTTATCCATAAGCCAGGTCTGGCTCAACGATAAGTCCAGCAACACATCTGAACCGTTTAAGTCATGGGCCTGCCCATCAGTGAGATAAAATCCTGTTGGGTTGCCTAAAGCATCAGTACGGGCATGAATTTTGGTGCTTAAGCCACCTTTACTGCGTCCAATCGCCTGATTTTTTTTTCCCAGCGCTGTGTTGATGAGCACGTACAATGGTGGAGTCTAACATGGCGTATTCATTATCACTGTCATGTGACAGCACTTCAAAGACCCTCTGCCACACACCTGTTTTAGCCCAACGGCTAAAACGAGTATGCACGACTCTAAAATCACCAAAGCGTTCTGGTAAGTCTCGCCACGGGATACCTGAACGATACCGATACAATACTGCTTCAACAAATA